>JBAXDH010000115.1:0-11446 GCA_037141055.1 bacterium
TCGTACCGGCACCTGTTGCAATGGTCGCACCTGACGGCACCGTCCATGAGTAGGAAATTGCGCCTGAAACCGGTGTGGTTGAATAGGCCACGCCATTGGTTCCGGCACACACAGAAGCGGTTCCTGTAATGGCACCTGCTGCACTGGGCGGCGGATTCACAAACACGTTATACACGCCGGGTGTTGTAGCCGGACATCCGGAGGTGCTTGTATACGTAACAGTTACTGACTGCGCCCCCTGTATATTCCAGGTCACATTCAATGTGCTCGTACCTTGTCCTGACACGATGGTTCCACCTGCCGAAACGGTCCATGCATAACCGGTCATCCCGCTTTCGGTATAATAAACATTATTGGTAGAGCCGATACACGGGTTGTTCGTGCTTCCGATGGTGGGTAACGGGGTTGGATTAACTGTTACGGCAAACGAAACAGGCGCTGCAGCAGCACATCCGCTTGCATTTGTATAGTTCACTGTCACTGTTTTTGCCCCGGAAGTTGTCCAGGTAACGGTGACGGTGTTGCTGGTTCCGGTTCCACCGGCAGTAATGGTGCCACCGGCTGAAACGGTCCACACGTAATTGGTCATACCGGCCTGGGTGGTGTAAACGTTCCCTGTTACACCCTGGCAAACAGTACTGACCCCGGTAATGGTCGGAGTTGGTAATGCATTAACGGTTACGTTATAACAAACCTGTGCTGCAGCAGTACATCCGCTTGCATTGGCATAATTGACACACACAGTTTTAGCACCGGTGGTTGCCCATGTTACGGTAACCGTGTTGTTGGTGGGGGTGCCACCGGCAGTGATGGTTCCACCTGCGGATACAGTCCAGGTATAACCGGTCATCCCTGCTTCAGTGGTATAAACATTACCGGTTGAGTTAACGCAGGCAGATACAGGTCCTGCAATCGTCGGAACGGGCAGTGCATTAACGGTAACGGCATAGCAGGAAGAGGTTCCGCTTCCGCAGGTACCTACACCCGCAACGCATACATTTCCTGATGTTGCACCAAAGGTCACAGTGATGGTGTTCGTCCCGGAACCGGCGGTGATAGTTGCACCTGCAGGTAAGGTCCAGGCATAACTTACGGCATTGACGATTGTTCCGACTGAATATACTTTCCCCGTGGAGAACGCGCAAACCGAAGCAGGACCTGTAATGGGACCAGCCGGAGCAGGAGCCGGACAACCGGTGAGGAATGACTGGTCAAGACCGTATGTGGTTCCAACCGAATTGACAGCAACACAACGATAGTGGTAAGTCGTGTTGGTCAACAGCGATGAAATGGATGCAAGCGGATTTACAGACGTATTTCCAGTAGTGGTGGCGGGAATGCCTGCAATTGTATTTCCATAACCGGTGGTTAATCCCCATTCGAAGCTGATTGTTGCCGCAGTTGAGCTGTTGGCGGTGACGGTACCGTTGAGTTGCGCCCCGGTCGTTGTGATGTTTGAAGCCAGGTTGGTAACAACTGTTGGAGCTACCGGTCCAGTAGTAAATGTCATATCAAGGCCATTTGCTGTTCCACCGGTATTTACACCAACGATCCGGAAATGATAAAGGGTATTTGGTAACAACCCGGTTATTGGGGCATTTACAAGGGTAACAGATGACCCGGTCACTGTTGCAGGCACGCCAGGCGCTGTTAATCCATAGGCGACCGTCAGACCATACTGGAATGTAACCGCAGTTGATGCATTGTTTGCAGTAACCGTCCCGTTGAGGGTTGCAGTGACCGGTGTAATACCTGAAGCGGCAACTGTGACAACAGTAGGCGGCGGAGCGGTTGTTGTGAATGTCATATCGTTACCATAAACAATTAAACCGCCTGAAGTAACACCGCGAGCCCTGAAATGATAGGTTGTCAGAGGAGTAAGCCCGATGACCGGCACGTTTATCGGAGTGGTTGATGAACCAGTCACACTTACAGGGACGCCGGCTGTGCTGGTTCCGTAAGCAGTGGTCAGTCCATAATCAAAGAAGCTGTTGGTGGTTAGCGTGTTGGCGTTGATGCTTCCGTTCAGGGTTGCTGTGGTTGAAGCCACAGGGCTCGCAGCAAGTGTAATTACAGCAGGCGCTGTGCCAAATTCATAGACGCCCATATCGGGTGGATTGGTACGGGTTATTCCGCCCAGGTCGGTAGGAACTGAAGCAAAATACACACCTTTTTTTCCTAAAGCAAGATTTGTCGGATGAAGGTTCGCACCAACGAAGGTCGGATTCAACGACTGTGAATTCAAATTCCCCCCGAAACCTGTCTGAAGGTCGGTGAGTGTGGCACGGTTGCTTCCGATATACCCGAGATTCGAGCCGGTAGTATAATAATCGTTGTAGTCGATATTGCTGAAAACAGTGTTTGCTGCAAGACTGTAAATTGTATACCGTTCAGTTCCTGTGGTCATGGTGTTGGCAAAAATATTATCTCTCAGGTCAATTGCTCCTGTCGCGGTTATGGAAGAATAAACAATAAGAGCTGAAGGTATCCCTGCCACGGTTTGATCCGTATTCATGTAAATCGTATTATGATAAACATTATAACCGAATCCTGAATAAATGACCATTCCGTTTCCGTTCCAGGCATAACTGGAATACCCGTACCCGGCCACATCCCAGATGGCATTGTTGATCACCGTGCAATTTGCACTGACAACAGCAGTGGATGCCAGGTACATACCCGTTGCAAGCCAGCCACCGGTATTTGAATTCTTAATATTGCTGATCTGGTTGTTTGAGATCGTGCAACCGGATGTAGTTGAAAAAAAGTAAATCCCCATTACACTGCCTGATGAAGCCGTGGAGATATTGGTGATGGTATTACCGGTTATAACAATATTGGCAGCCGGAACACCTGAAGATACCGCTATTCCGCGGGGAGCACCCGTCGATCCGCTCATTCCGCTGATCGTATTGCCTGAAACGGTGGCATTCACCGTTGATGTGGCCAGCCAGATTCCTGTTTCATTGGACGCATCCAACGTATTAACGATATTTCCAATGGTGTTGTTCGAAACAGTCACACCGTCGATTCCCTGAACATAAATCGGGCAAAGCCGGATCGAATTAGCGCCTGAAGCGCTGAAATCATTCCCGGTTATGACCATTCCGCTTCCGTTTCCGGTTGTCGGGTTGGCAATGCAGTAGAGTCCGATATAAGCTAGCTGTATGCTGTTATTCAGAATAACAATGTTGTTGAAATTACCCGCATTACCGGCAACCGTACCATCAGAAACCAACACCCCTGAACTGGAATTGATCCCGTTGATAAGGATTGTATTTTTCACAGTACAGTTCAACAGCGGCGCGCTTCCTATTGACCCCAGGAGGAGAATATTCGGCGTAGTGACGGATGTATTGGAAACAGTGAGGTCGCGGGTAGTCCCGCCAACGGTGTTGGAGCCATCAATCGTAGTGTAATTATTAAACACCTTGATAAGGGGCGAGGCATTCAAAGACCCCGTAATCAAAGGAGATACCCCTGTCTTTGGCTTTATGGTCAGGGTGTTGACCGCGCTTGCCCCTCCATTCGTGTTGATCACGATCGGGAAAACCTCTGAAGGATAGGCTGCGTCATTCAAAAGGAATGTAACAGCACAGGTCATCTCTTTGTTATTCAGGTCGTTGATGGCTGCAGTTAATGTTGTATAGGTTTGGCCAACACCAACATTGTAGGTTCCGCAAATTGTGCCCACGATGGTATATGCATTGGGGGTGGTAGGCGGGGTACTGGCGGCCGGCGGACTTGCCGTAAAACCTGCAGCGCCAACCAGGGGATTGGATCCGACGTTGATTGGGGTATAATTATCCTGTGCAACAACATAATAGGATATAACATCCCCCAGCACAACACCTGCACCAAATGTAAATGTATACTGCCCCGATCCGATCGATACAGCCTGAACGTTGGCATAGGCGCCTGCATTCTTTTTCCAGTACAACTGCGGCAGACCGGCTCCGCTGACAGGAACACCGCTCGCATCCGTAATTGTTGCGGTGATGGTCCTGGCCAGAAATGAGCTTGTATTTAACAGAGGACTGTAGATAATTAACGGAGGAGTTATATCCAGGGGAATCCCGTTAAATTCGTCTGCTCCGATATCGGGGGCAGTACCTGTTCCGACATATCCTGTATTTCCCTGGCGGATAGTGGCGTCAATATCTGTGGTATACGTTGCAATGTTGGCGCCACCGCTTTCACATTGTGTTGCGATGTTCGTTTTCATGTGAAGGTCATACGGAGTGGCTGCAACATTCACGAACGGTGAATTCTCCGCAATAGATGCCCCGTCACGGGGAGAGACCCTGGTTTTATAAGCAGCCAGTGTCTGATCAGAATTGGTCCCGTCGTAAAAAATCAGGTTAGCGGTTCCCGGAGTACCGGCATAAAAATTATTATTGTTCGATGCGTTTGTGTATGTGGTCAATGTCGTTGTGGAGCGCCTGTAGGCTGAGGTAAACCCGGTTGCTCCAACCGCGGTGGAAGTATTGATAAAAATATTGTTTCTTACTTCGACACTGGGAGTTGTACTTGCATAAAGTGCAGCGGTTCCAAACAAGGCACCTGAACTGGTTGCATTGAGGTAAACGGTATTGTAATAGATATAGTCATTTGTTCCACCTGATGCATAAATCCCTGCAATGGGAATCGCAGCATTTGCATTGATGGCACGCAGGTCGCTTACAAAATTGTTAAACACATAATTGTTGGTGGCACTGGTAATGTAGATGCCATAAACGACAGGATTTGTACTCAGGGAGGAGAGGTTGTACACCTTGTTGTTGAATATTGCGTTCGTGGTTCCTCCTGAACAGATGATCCCCTGTATTGAGCCCGCCGTTCCTCCTGTAGTCCCGGTGCTGTTAAGCGCATAAACCTGGTTCCCTGAAACTGTATCCGTTGCACCGGTCAGCCATGAAATCCCAAAAATCGTGCATCCCCCTGCGCCTCCGGGAGTCGTACCAAAATTATATACCTGGTTGTTGGTGATCTTTTTTATACCAGATGTGCCAAATTCCCTGATGCCATAAAGGGTTCCGGTAGTTGGCGTATAAATGTTCCTTATGATATTGTTGTTGTAAGTCATATTGACCCCTGAACTTATATCATAGATTCCATATACTGTTCCAGTACCGGTTACCAGGGTGAAGGTTACTCCATCAATGGTATTGTTGCTGAAACTGAAATTGGTCGGCGAGCCGGTGTATGCCCCGTAAAACGTTCCCGAAGCACCCGATCGTGTGATGTTGGTAATGGTATTCCCGTTGATGTTATAGTTCGTCATCGTGGTTCCATTATAGATCATGTAAGTCGTACCGGTACTTGGAAAAGTAAGGTTGTTGATGGTATTGTTGTTCACGTTAAGGGTCCCGATCCCTGCCAGTCCATTATAAAAAATATAGACTGTCCCGGTACCTGGGTAGGATAACCCGGTAACTGAATTCCCGGTTACGTTTACAGTTGCCGCTGCTGTTGCATAGTAAATACCATAAAAGGCACCCGAGGTTGCCGTAGCAAAAGTCGAGTTTAAAAGGCTGTTGTTACTGATGGAAACGGAATTCCCTGCGCCACCTGAAGGCGACACTTCCACGTCAATATGGTAATTTGCGGTAGTGGTACCTCCGCCATTGATGGTAACAGTATTGTTGTTGATGGTCGCACTGGCCCCAATCGATGAACTGTTTGCCCAGATTCCCCGGTTTATATTCGGGTGGTTTACTCCTGAACCGTTATTGTTATTCACGGTATTATACGATACGTTAAAGCTCCACTGATCTTTGACAAAAACTCCTGCGCAAGGGTTCGTAGCCCCGGCGCCGCCTCCGAAATTGATGAGGGTATTCCCTGTAGCTGCAGCAGATCCCCCGATATCGTTGTTCAGGTCGGCAAGGGTGTATGGAGAGGCGGCGGCAGAACCCGACAAGGCAATGCAGCAGTTTACATTCTGAATAGTGTTGTGATAGAATGTATTATTTGAACTTGCACCGCTGACAGTTGTTACGGCCATGTTAGCTGTAGCTGTGGTTGGAGAACAATCCATGACCACTATCCCGTTCGACCCCTGGAAAAATGGCCCGGTGGCGGGAGCAGTATTGTTGTCACGGTTCAGCGTTATGGTGCAGTTTTTAATGGAGTTGTTGTTGGCGCCATCGGTGCCGCTGGCTTTGAATAAACCGTACCCGTATTCCATGTCAAGGGCAGGCGTGTTGTTCGTTGCAGCTTCCTGAAGGTCAATGCCGTCAATGGTCACATAATCGGAACCGGTAAGGCTCCACATACCGTCGGGTGTGGCTGCCGTCATCAGGTTCGTTCCGGCATAGGCAGTGAGAAGCGGATTTGCCCCAGCCCCGCTTTTTTGAAAAACAATCGGGTTTGCAGATGTTCCGGTAGCGGAAATATTCAGCCGGGCCGTTAATATTTCAGTGTATCCTCCAGCAACATTAAAGGTAACACCTCCTGCTCCGACACCAACGGCGTTGAGATCGGTAATGGCCAGTGCGACTGAGGCATAAGTGCCCGGGATGGTTTTAATCCCTGTGAGCTGGGCAAAACTGACTCCGCAAATCAAGACAAACACTAAAAGCAGTATACTTTTTTTCATGGTTAAGGTTTTTGGTTGATTTTATTAGTTAATTCACCGAGGATGCTTGCAAATAAAATATCATTGTTATGATTTAAAAGAATTTCCAAATGTATCAAATTTCTTTTGCCCGGGGGGGTTAAAATTTGTTAAAAACGTAAATCAGGAGCCTAAAACAAGAATTTGCAGTTAATAATTTATAATTTTGACCGGTAAACCAATCTTACCCACCCATATCCCTGGAGTCCTTCAACGTTTGAGGATGATCCCGGGCGGGATTTCTTATGAAAGTCAACGGCACAGATTACCGCACAGTATGGATGGAGGGAACTTCGGTTTTTTTCATCGAACAAAACCTGTTACCTTTTCAATTTACAATCCGGGAGGCAAAAACGTATGCTGAAAGTTGTCATGCCATCCGCACCATGATGGTACGCGGTGCCGGAGCCATCGGTGCCATCGCCGGATTTGCCATGGCCCAGGCGGCAGCAGAAGCTCCCTTGCAAGGGTACCATTCTTTCCTTGACAATGCAAAAACCATCATCGGATCAACCCGCCCGACAGCCCGGAACTTGTTTTATGCTGTTGACAGGGTCTTTGCCGCAGCCGTGGTTTCCCCTGCAGATGCTGTATCAGCAGCGCAGGAGGTCGCAGAGAACGATGTGCGCGATTCGCGCAGGATCGGCGAGTTTGGAAGCGAACTGATCCGCGACGGGATGAATATTGAGACGCACTGCAACGCCGGCTGGCTTGCATTCGTAGACTACGGAACCGCACTGTCCCCGGTTTACCTCGCACACGGGCAGGGGAAAAAAGTATTTGTCTATGCCGACGAAACCCGGCCCCGCAGCCAGGGTGCCCGCCTTACGGCATGGGAGCTCGGGCAGGCAGGAATTCCGCACACCATCATCCCCGACAATGCCGGCGCGTGGCTGATGTCCCTCGGAAAAATCGACATCATGATCGTCGGGGCCGACCGCATCGCTGCAAACGGCGACACGGCGAACAAAATCGGAACCCTTGAAAAGGCCATTGCAGCGAAAGAATATGGCATCCCTTTCTATGTGGCAGCACCAACCTCCACCTTCGACCGTGAGTGTGCCGATGGAAAGCAAATCCCCATTGAAGAACGAAGTGAGGATGAAGTGTTGTACCAGGATGGGATCACCGCCGACGGGAGGCACGAAAGGATACTCGTCTGTTCCCCGGGATCGCATGCATTTAATCCGGCATTCGACGTTACCCCGGCAAAATACATTACCGGGATCATCACAGAGAAAGGAATTATCAAAGCAGATAAAGAATCTATTGCAGTCAGCATAAAGCTGACTGTTTAAAGGCATTATAATGTCACCACTTCGTGGTTTATGATGCTATGCATGGCCTAATTCTATAAAAAAGAACCCTTCGGGTTTTAAAATTCAACCCATGATTCACATAAATAATGCAATTGTACTTTATAACAATCTACCTATGAAATTATCCCGATTATTCCTGTGGCTCCTCACCGGGGCATTTGCTCTCAGTCTGAACATTACTGCGCTTGCAGAAAACAAGCCGGAGAAGTCCAGATCAAAGGAACCCGTTAAAGAAAAGACGAAGGAAACATCCAAAGAAAAACCAAAGGAGAAACCCAAAGAGAAATCCAAAGAGAAGGAAAAGCCCAAGGAAGATTCCGTTTACAACTCAAAACTGGTGAGCGGTTTGAAATTCCGCAGCATCGGGCCGGCATTCTGCTCCGGGCGGATTGCCGATTTCGCCGTAAACCCTAAAAACCACAGTGATTGGTATGTGGCAGTGGCCTCGGGGCACGTCTGGAAAACCGTCAACAACGGCACCACCTTTGAGCCGGTGTTCGACAACAACGGCGTTTACTCCATCGGGTGCGTCGTCATCGACCCGAACAACACCAGCGTGGTGTGGATCGGCACCGGCGAGAACAATCATCAGCGCTCCCTGGGATACGGGAATGGTGTATATAAAAGCTCCGACAACGGGAAGAGCTGGAAAAACATGGGATTGAAAGATTCGCGCCAGATCGGCAAGGTTCTGATTGATCCGCGCAATTCCGATGTTGTTTATGTGGCGGCTGAAGGTTCCGTATGGGGCCCGGGCGGCGAACGCGGTCTGTACAAAACCACGGACGGCGGCAAAACATGGAAAAAGATTCTCGAAATCAGCGAAAATACCGGGGTGAACAACATCATCTGCGACCCAAGAAATCCGGATGTGCTCTATGCATCTTCGGAACAGCGCAGGCGCCACGTTTTCACAAAAATCGGCGGCGGACCGGAAACAGCTATTTACAAATCAACCAATGCAGGAGAAACATGGGATAAACTTACTTCCGGCCTTCCGGGGTCCGACATGGGCGGCATCGGGCTGGCCATCTCCCCGGTAAACCCGGATGTGGTTTATGCGATCATTGAAGCGGCACCCGACGCGAAGGGATTCTACCGCAGCAGCGACCGCGGCGCCTCCTGGCAGAAGATGAGCGACCACTGCGCACAGGGCCAGTATTACAATGAAATTTATTGCGACCCCAAAGATGTCAATAAAGTGTACTCGGTTGAAACAATATCGCAGTTCACAGAAGACGGTGGAAAAACATGGCAGCGGGTTGGCAACAACAAGCGCCATGTGGACGACCATGCCATGTGGATCGATCCGGATGACACCAAACATTTTTTCATTGGCAGTGACGGCGGGGCTTATGAAACTTTCGACGGCGGCAAAGAGTTTATTTTCAAGTCGAACCTTCCGGTCGTTCAGTTTTATCGTGTGCAGGTGGATAATTCCACACCGTTTTATTATGTATACGGTGGCACACAGGACAACAACAGCATGGGAGGCCCTTCCCGTACGACTGCCGGAGGAGGCGTGCTGACCGACGACTGGTTCAATACCAACGGCGGAGACGGATTCTGGTCGCAGATCGACCCGGTTGACCCCAACATCGTGTATGCCGAATCACAATACGGCGGCATGGTGCGCTACGACCGAAAAAGCCAGGAGGCCGTCGACATCAGGCCTGAACCGCGCAAAGGCGAAGACAGCTACAAATGGAACTGGAACACACCCCTCATCATCAGCCCGCATTCGCCGACGCGGTTGTACACGATGGCCAACAAGGTATTCCGCAGCGATGACCGCGGGAATAACTGGCAGGTGATCAGCGAGGACCTCACAGCGAACATCGACCGCAACAACTGGCCGGTCATGGGCAAATACTGGCCGATGGACGCGGTTCAAAAGGACATTTCGACATCTTTATACGGAACCATCATCTCCTTTGATGAATCACCGGTGAAGGAGAACCTCCTCTATGCCGGAACCGACGACGGGCTGATCCAGGTATCGGAAGATGCAAAAACCTGGACCAAAATTGACAAATTCCCCGGAATTCCTGAAAACACCTACGTGAGCGACATTTTTGCCTCCAGGTTCGATGCAAACGTGGTTTTTGCATCCTTTGACAACATCCTGCGTGATGATTTCAAGCCTTATATCCTGAAAAGTACCGACAAAGGCAGGAGTTGGACATCCATGGCCGGGAACCTTCCCGAAAACGGTACCGTTCATTCCGTCATGCAGGATTTTGTCAACCCCGACCTGCTTTTCGCCGGAACTGAATTCGGCGCCTTTTTCACCATCGACGGTGGAAAAAACTGGATCCAGCTGAAAGCCGGGCTTCCCGCTGTCTGCGTAAAAGACATGACCATCCAGAAAAGGGAAAACGACCTGGTGCTGGCCACATTCGGCCGGGGATTTTACATCCTGGATGATTTCACGCCATTGCGAAACCTGAAAAAGGAGACCCTGGATCAAAACGGGTATCTCTTCCCGGTGAAAGACGCCCTGATGTACCTTCCGACCGACACGAAAGGATCGCAGGGTTCGACGGTATTTGTTGCGAAAAATCCGGACTTCGGGGCAACATTCACATATTACATCAAAGAGGTCCCCAAAACCAAAAAAGATTCCAGGAAGGAGAAGGAAGCCGAATTGTTCAAAAAAGGCGAACGGATTCCCCAGCCTTCAGAGGCAGACCTTCGCACAGAGAAACTGGAGATCGACCCGTTCCTCACCTTCACGGTTACCGATGCAGCCGGTTCACCGGTGCGCATCATCCGCAAAAGCCCGTCGAAAGGCATCAGCCGGATCAACTGGGACCTGAGGTGCCAGTCGACCCGCATCGTTGAAACCGATAAGTTTGATCCGCTGGGCGATAATGGCAGCGGCATCCTGGCCATGCCGGGAAAATACAAAGTCAGCATTACCATGACATCCAACGGGCAAACCAGTACCCTGGCCGGGCCCGTTGAATTCAATGCCGTTGTGCTGGGCAATACGACCCTGCCGGCCACCAATCGCAGCGCCATGGCCGACTTCCATAAAAAAGTTGCCGAGGTGACCCGCGTGATGCAGGGAACAGAAAATTATGCCGAATCGCTGAACAGACGCGCCTCCAGCATTCTTCAGGCGCTCAACAGCACTCCATCCGCCAGCCCTGAGCTGATGAAGAAAGCACGTGAGGTACATGTGGAACTTGATGAAATCCTCAATGTCAAATTCAACAGGAACATCGGCAGGCCAAGCGAGGAAGAAAATCCTCCCGCACCGGTCCCTCTGAACAGCCGCCTCGGAAAACTTACCTGGATCAGCTGGTCATCGACCGGCGACCCCTCGCAGACGCAAAAAGATGCTTATGCCATCCTGGAAGCGGAGTTCCCTCCGGTATACGACCAGGTGAAAGCCATCGGTGACACGAAGATCCCTGAACTGGAAAAAGCACTGGAAAACCTTGGTGCACCTGTAACACCGGGGAGGTTGCCGGAATGGAGGAAGTAATGTGACAAAATGGCG
>JBAXDH010000116.1:0-11339 GCA_037141055.1 bacterium
GACGTAAAGTCGTAAATGCTAAAGTTCATAGATAAGTTTTATTATCTGTCAATATCCGGAATAACATAGTCTAAAGAACCCCCGATGGCTACCAGGTCGGCGATTTTGCAACCGCGGCTGATATGATCAAGCACACTCAGGTTCGAGAAATTCGGTGAACGGAATTTCATGCGGTACGGGCTCTTGTTGCCATCGCTCACCACATATACACCCAATTCGCCGCGGGCAGCCTCCACGCGCTGGAAATACTCGCCGGCAGGCAGTTTAAGCACCGCTTTCATTTTGGCGGTATGATCGCCGGCAGGAATGTTGTCGATGAGCTGCTCGATAATCTTCATCGATTCGTGCATCTCGTGCATTCTCATCATGTAACGTTCCAGCGTGTCGCCGGTTGTTCCAAGGATTTCCTTAAACTCAACTTTATCATACACGCCGTACGGGTGATGCTTTCGCACGTCGCATGCAAAACCGGAAGCGCGGCCGGAAGGACCGGTTACGCCATAGCTGATGGCATCTTCCTTTGAAAGGATTCCCACTCCCCGGGTACGAAGCTGCATGATGATGTTGCCGGTAAGCAATTCATCGTAGTCTTTGATCTTCTTGCGGAAATACTTGATGAAAGCTTTGACGTTAGCCTGGAAATTCGGATGGATATCCATCATCAGACCGCCCGGCGTATAATAGCTGTGAAGCAATCTTGAACCGAATGATTCTTCGAAGATATCGAGGATTTTTTCGCGGTCGCGAAGACCGTAGAAAAAGCAGGTCAATCCGCCCATGTCCATCCCGAAACTGCACCACCACAACTGGTGTGAGGCGATGCGGTTGAGCTCGTCCATGATGGTGCGGATGTATTTTACCCGTTCGGGAACTTCCACTTCCAGCGCTTTCTCAACCAGCAGGCATACCGCGTGGTTGTTGATGTGGGCCGAAAGGTAGTCCATCCGGTCGGTGAGATGTATGATCTGGGGATAGGTGTCTTTTTCACACATTTTCTCAATGCCGCGGTGAATATAGCCGCAGTGAGGCTTCAGACTTTTCACGATCTCTCCCTTGAGGGAAACAACCAGCCGCAGTACACCATGGGTAGACGGATGCTGCGGCCCCATATTAATATGGTATTCCTCCTCCTCAACGTTTTTAACAGGAAGGTTAATGATCTCTTTCATACCTTAAAGTTCTACGATGTTAACTTCATCAACATAATCTTTGCGGAGCGGATGCCCAACCCAGCCCTCTTCGAGGAAGAGCCTGCGCAGGTCGGGATGATTGCTGAACCGGATACCAACCAGGTCGTAAATCTCCCGTTCGTGAAACTCGGCTGTTCTCCAGATGTCGCACACCGTGTCAACAGCGCCGTTTTCACGGTCTTCGGTACGAACTTTGAGTTCCAGCTGATGACCGTGAATGGTTGATTCGAGGTGGTACACCACTTCAAGGAATTTCACCATATCGACTCCTGAAAGGCAAAAAAGAAAGTCAAATGCCAGGTCAGCCTCAGCCTTTAAGGTCAGGGCCAGGTCATGCATTTTTGCCGGCGGGATGATGAAGGTCAGGAATTGTTTGTTTTCCTGGTATTCTGCGTCCGGAACGAGGCCCAGAATGCGGTCCTTCAATGCTGCGTTATCCATCTTGGGAAATTATCTATTTTAATTCTTCGGTTTGTCTTGGCTTTCTCATGGATTCAAGCCTGATCTTGCGCTGGAGCTGCATCACGCCGTAAAGCAGGGCTTCGGGGCGGGGCGGGCATCCTGGCACATAAACGTCAACGGGGATCACGTGGTCAACGCCACGCACTACATGATAGGTGTTATAAAAGAACGGGCCGCCGGAAACTGCACAGGCGCCCATGGCGATCACATATTTGGGGTCCGACATCTGGTCGTACAACCGCTTGAGTACCGGTGCCATTTTGTTGACAACCGTACCGGCTACCACGATCACATCGGCTTGCCGGGGGGAGGCGCGGTACACTTCAATCCCGAAGCGGGCAAAGTCGTGGCGGGCTGCTCCGGCGGCCATCATTTCGATCCCGCAGCAACTGGTGGCAAAGGTAAGCGGCCATATTGAATTTGAACGGCCCCAGTCAATTACGGCATCGATGGTGGTCATCAGGATATTTCCACCCGATTGCTTAAACAGGTCAAGGGTTTCATTGTCGCGGAAATCCGCCTCTTTCATGTTTTTTATTCCCATTTCAAAGCTCCTTTCTTCCAGGCATACAACAGGCCAAGTCCCAATACGAAAAAGAAAATGACGATTTCAACAAAGGCAGTCATTCCCATTTCTTTCATCACCACGGCCCACGGAAAGATGAACACACTTTCAACATCGAAAACCAGGAAGATGATGGCGAACAGGTAATATCCCACATTGAATTGCAGCCATGTAAGCCCTTCGGTGGGAATTCCGCACTCGTAAGGCTCGGCTTTCTGCGGATTGGTTGATGTGGGTGCGACAAAGATGGAGAACACAATGGCTCCGCCCACCAGAAAGGCCCCAACGATAAAGAACAGTATCAGACTTTCAGCACTCATAGTGAATCTTTTAACAGCTAGTGTGTCGGCAAAGTTAAAAATTAATCTGAAACAACCTAACCTGATGTGGAAACCTACATAAATATTATAACGTTATTTATCTGGTTTTCCATTACTTGATCTACGGGGGCTGTTATATCTCAAAGGTGGGGTTGATATTTGTCAATGCAGGCAATGAAGGGAATGCAGGCAATGAAAACAATGCAAAGTCGAAAGTAAAAAATCCAGACCCAATAGGGGCCGTATCCTGGTAGTACAAAGGTTCACCGTAATATCCCCGGCCCCATCGGGGTCGGTAAATCGTATCATTCCCCTGGTTTCTGCCGATATCGCGCTCCGCCGGATCGTGGTATTTTCACTATTCGATTTTCTCCTTTCACTTACCGCTGTTCGCTTATCTTTGTTCACCGCCCAACGAAAAGTTGCCAGTGAAAAAGTACGGTTGAAAAGCTAAAAGATCAAAGTGAATAGTATACGCTGCTCCGCTTTTCTGTTTTCACTCTCTGGTATAAATGCAATCAATCAATAAAAAATTATCGTGCAATAACAATCTTTCTGATAACCTTGTGATGTTGATAACGAATATGCATCAGATATATCCCTGAAGCAATTGGATTCAGATCGATGAGCAGGCTTTCACCTGCCTGAAATTTCAGGTTGGAAATTATCCTGCCAGTAAGTTCGGAAATTTCCACAGTAACAGGGAATCCAGTGTTTTCGGGTAATTTCAGGCAAAAAATACCCTTATTCGGATTCGGCAATACGGAGATCGATTCAATCGCTCCATCTGTTGTCTTTTGAACCAGGCCGAAGTCACCAACCGCATACCCATGCATCGCATCGGTAAAGAACACCGAATAAAAATCGCAGGTAGTCCCGCTCGCCTGAAAGTGCCCTGTGGTTTCGGGTTCTTCCATTGCCATTGTGAAAAGGCATGAGAGATAATACATAGCGTAAACAGAAAAAGAAAAATAGTTTTGCACAACCCGCCAAGGCGCATATGGATGAATTTTAAAGCAAGGTACGAAATATTCTTTTTTGAAATTGTTTTGCAAAATCAACCATCTTGATTTCAACAGCAAAAAATTGTAATCTTGATAAAACAATAGGATGCCAAAGTTGTTTGAGTATTTCGGGTTGATAATTCTGTTCTACTCCCTGGAACATGAGCCGATTCACGTTCATGGTAAGTTTCAGGACCGGGAAAGCAAAGCAGAAATAATTTTTGAAAATGGGAAGTATAAGGAAATCATCATCACTGCCGTAGAAGGCAAGAAACCGTTAGACAGTAATCATATGAAAAAAGTTACTCGCCTGGTGGAAAAATACAGAGATGATATTGTAAGAAAGTGGATCGATTTTTTCATTTATAACATTGAGATCACTCCTGGAAAAATAACAAAAAAGCTATAGTATGGTCATTGCAATAGAACGCGCAGAATATTTGAACGATTATTCAATTAAGTTAACGTTTTCGGATGGGGTGTTACGAGTTGTGTTTCCCGATCTGGGATTTGTACAAGGGACGGATTTGATTTACTGATCACCTCAACCCGAAAACCTCCTTCAACTCCTCATTCGACAACTCGCCGATCCACTTTTCGCCGGAGGCAACAGTAAGGTTGGCGAGATTCTTTTTGCTTTTAAGCATGTCGTCGATTTTCTCTTCAAACGTGCCTTTGGTAAGCAGGCGGTTCACCATCACATTTTTGGTTTGCCCGATCCTGTATGCACGGTCGGTGGCCTGGGCTTCCACGGCCGGGTTCCACCAGAGGTCGTGGTGCACCACATGGCTGGCTTCGGTAAGGTTAAGCCCGGTTCCGCCAGCCTTGAGCGACAAAATGAAGATCCATTTGCTGCGTCGGCCCTGGAACTCCTCCACCAGCGCATCGCGCTGAGGGCGCGTGGTGCCGCCATGCAAAAACAATGGAACAATCCCGAACTGCTTTTCAAGCATCTTTACCAGGATGTCTCCCATTTCTTTGTACTGGGTGAAGATGAGCGTTTTTTCGCCGGCATCATGGATCTGGCCAAGCAGCTCAAGCAGCATCAGCGATTTTCCAGACTGCTCGGGGTTTGCAGATCCCTTTTTCAGGTAGTTATCGGGATGGTTGCAGATTTGTTTCAGCGCCGTGATCATCTTCAGCACCATGCCCCGACGCTGGATGCCATCGAGATGTTCAATGTCTTCAATGGCGCTGCTTACTACATTCTGATAGAGCGCTGCCTGCTCTTTGCTCAATGAACAGTAGTGGTTATTCTCTATCTTATCCGGAAGATCGGAAATGATGGTTTTGTCACTTTTCAACCGGCGAAGAATAAACGGCGCCGTAATCTTGCGGAACAGCGCTGCTTTTGCCTGGTCGTGGTTCACCTGGATAGGAGTTGCAAATTCAGCTTCAAACGCTTTTTCAGATCCAAGATACCCCGGATTGACAAAATCCATGATGCTACGGTATTCCGAAAGACGGTTTTCAACGGGTGTTCCGCTCATTGCTATGCGGATTTTGCATTTCATCCCTTTTACCGCTTTTGTCTGGTCGGTGGTGGAATTCTTGATGTTCTGGGCCTCGTCAATCACCACGGCATACCAATCCTTTGTTTTGAATTTAGCAAGATCGCTCCGAATCATCCCGTAGGAGGTGATTATCATATCTACATCCTTTGTTTCCAGCTTGCGTCCAATACCATGATAAATGGTGGCATTGAGCGTTGGCGCAAACTTCTCAATCTCTTTCTGCCAGTTGGTCAGCAACGTTGTCGGAACCACAACAAGAACCTTGCTTTTCTCCAGCTTCCCTTCCTGTTTGAACTTTAAAATGGCGGCAATGACCTGCACGGTTTTTCCAAGCCCCATGTCGTCGGCAATCAGACTGCCAAATCCGATGGCCGAATTTTGCATCATCCAGCGGTATCCCGCCAGTTGATAAGGCCGCAATATTGCGGTAAGATCGTCGGGCAAGCTGATTTTTTCATCTGAAGTCATTCCGGCTATGAGCTTGCGCACTTCGGGCGACAACTCCACTTTTGCCCCATGGAACTCCTCGGCCAGCGCCGATTTCAACAGCTCATTCGACGATAAGCCGGATGGTTTGTCAAGTTGTGCGAACATCTTTTCAAGATGTTCGTTTGAAATCAATACATATTGATCTTTTATTTTCACGATGCCCGACAAACGCCCAACCAGCTTTCTGAATTCAGAAACTGAAATCATCGTATCTCCAAGGGCAACCTGGTACTCGAAGCCCAGCAGCTGATCAAGGTTCACAAATGATAAGGATTTCCCTTTGGCCTGGGCGGTAATCCGTAAGGTTGGCCTTGGCGACAAAAGCTTTTCCAGTTCTTTGGGCATCAGCATTTCAATGCCAAGCAGTCGCAACATCGGCATTATCCTGATAAACACATCCACAAATGCAACGCTGTTGAATTGTATGGATTGGACCCCGCGATTTTGAATATAGAGCCCGATGTCAGGAAAAATATCGGCCAGCCCGGTCAGATCCCGAAGTAAATCAAACCGCACAGGTGCATAAACTTTGGCGGTGAGAAACTCCTGCAACGGAATGGGGACTTCGAGCGGCATATCACGATTAACTGCCAGAAAATCGAGGTAAAACCATCCCTTCCTTTCCTCAACATGCAGCAGTGACACCCATGGCTTTCTTCCCAGATGAAGCCGCTTCAACCATAGCTGAATGGTATTTGGAACATGTTTTTCCCCGGGTTCGCTGAAAACAGCCGGCTTTTGTCCGAAAAACATTTCCGGGATTTTCTTGACGCCTGTTTCAATTAACCGAAAAGAATCGCTGTTGATATTCATGCAGTGGTTCAGGAAAAGCCCGGTGATCATCATCGAATTTTCGTCCTGATTTAACGGGAGATACTGTTCCATGCTCTTCTTCCCGGAACTCCACATCCACACAGTCCCTGGGTTTGCAAATAATTTTACCTTTTCCGTCAGCAACCGTAATGCCGGATCATTCACCGCCGGGATCCAGCGGATCATCATTCCGCCTGATTTATTGGCGACCAGTTGTGGCATGATGGCTCCGTCGAGGGCAAGTGCCACCGCAAACTGACGGTGGAGCGCAATTCCCCTCAAGGCGTCATTGCAATTTGACAGCAGAAGCGGATCGAGGCAGTCAAGCAACGCTTCCAATTCACCGAAAGAGATCCGAACTTCCTGTTTATCATCGCCTTCAACAACCATTACAACATCCTCAACAGACAAGTCCGGATTAATCAGAATCATGGTATCGTCGAATAATTCCAGCTTTTCTGCAAAAAGTTCAAGCTTCTGAATCATCCGCCCCGGAACGCGTTTTCGCATGGCCTTTTCAAGGTTCTTATAGGCAGTTTGGAGAATCTCCCTGAAATCCTTGTGATAAAAGAGCGGCTTTGCTGGAAGCAACGAGAGAATCGTACTTCCTCCGATCGGAATTTTCGAAAAATCGGGCAAAGCGGAATCACTGAAATCGGGCACGTAATCTGCACCCTGCACTTTTTCATCCAAAAAATCCTCCACCATGGGAGTCGTCTCTTCCATAAGGTTTGTCAGGCCGGTTTCAGTATGTTTCAATTCTTCCAGCAAGTCCAGACCATGAAGTTTCAGCACGAGGAAAGGATTTGAGTCTATTTCGCGGGATATCACATAAATCACGGCAGCAAGATGTTTGCACGGAACGGCCCAGTCGGGGCAGGAACAATCCATTGCAAAGTCCTTCCAGGATGAGGGAAATAACTTTATCCCCTGGTCCGATGCCAACCGGTGCAATTCCCGGGGCAATTCCCGGTTCAGCAGCTTGGATAAAATAAACGGATCCTTGTGGATTCCATTAACCAGTTTCTCTTTTTGCCCGTTTGTGAACAGTGGAACCGAAATTTCAATTTTATAAGGCCTGGGCATGCTTCCCTCAACTTTGGCCTTGATGGTGTTTACGTTGATGGTTGTTTCCAGCACCGAACCATTACCGGCATAGGCCCTTCCGCGGGGCAGGCGGTTGTCGAAATCGATGTTTGTGAGAGCATTCAGCCATTGTTCCCCCCACCATGTCTGGCCGTATTTAACCCGTTGGGTGGGCGTTTTAGTTTTTTTCTTTGCTTTTTTCCGAGGATGGTACCAGGAGTCGTAATACATTAACAAGCAGTTTTGGGATCGCTAAATTAATTATTTCTACATTTATTGGCTGAAACTCATTTCCCGGAAAGATGAATACTTCCAGTACTGCCATGCAGGTTAATATTTATTTTTTCTCCGGCACCGGCAACGCCCGAAATGTGGCGCGCTGGTTTGCCGGTGTGGCTGAAGAAAAGGTCATTCCGGCAGAAACCGTTGATATAGCGAAAATTGACCGGAAAAACATCCAGCCGCCGCCACCCGGTTCGCTGGTGGGGTTCATCTCCCCGACCCATGGTTTCAACTATCCCCCGGCCATGATGTATTTCATCTTCCGGTTCCCCCGTTCAAACGGGAACCGGGTGTTCCTCATGAATACGCGCGCCGGCATGAAACTTTCCAGGTGGTTCCTCCCGGGACTCAGCGGGATGGCACTCTGGCTTTCCGCGCTGGTATTGCTCCTCAAGGGATACCGAATTTCCGGCCTCCGTTCCATCGACCTGCCTTCGAACTGGATCTCCTTCCACCCGGGAATCAAGGAAAAAGTCGTTGAAAGCATATACAGACATTGCAAAACAATCACCCAAAGGTTTGCAGCGGAAATTCTCAGCGGGAAAACCGTGCTGACAGCCTTCCGCGACATCATCCAGGATATATTGATCTCCCCGGTAAGCATCGGTTATTTCTTTGTCGGGAGGTTCATCCTGGCCAAATCGTTCTACGCCTCCGATGCCTGCGACAAATGCGGCATTTGCATCGACAACTGCCCGGTAAAAGCAATCCTCACCATTGATAACCGCCCTTTCTGGTCGTACCGCTGCGAAAGCTGTATGCGCTGCATGAACAATTGTCCCAAAAGGGCTATTGAAACGAGCCACGGGTATATCATCGGAATCATGTGCCTGCTCAACATGGGCATCATGGTGTGGTTCTGGCAGGGCGTTGGCAAAATCATCACCATCCCTGCGGGTAATGGCTGGGCAAATCTTGTTGTAACGCTTACCGGCTGGATTCTTACCTTTGTAGTGATGATTGTGTCTTACCGCATGTATCATTATTTACTTCGTATTCCCGGCATCCGGAAATTTTTTTATTATACTTCCTTTACAAGATATAAGTTCTGGCGGCGGTATAACCCGTCACGGAAAATGATATCCCGGTTACCATCAGAACCCTGCGGGAGAAATAATGCAAACAATGCAGGCAATGCAGGGAATGCAGGGAATGTGAAAAATTAAGTGATGCCTGGCAGTGAGGTGGTTTTTAGAATTGCAAACAGGATCCGATTGACTTCTTCACACTTTTTCATTGCTGCAGATACTTTTTCGCTTGTAAGATAGCCTGTTGAGCAGAGCAGTTTAAGCCAGAATTCCGTTTCGCGTGATTCCTTATAAGCAATTGACAGCCGGTGACAAAATTCCCTTTTTGATTGTGCTGCTACTCCTTCAGAAATATTCGCCCCGGCAGAAGTTCCGGATCTCAATACCTGTTTTGAAAGAACATACTCTCGTTTTTCCCTTGTGAGATATTGGTACACCAAAACTATTTCCACCGCCAGCTCAAAACTTCTATCTTTGATTACGTTTTCTTTCATAATCGTTTTCCCCTTAATCCGCAAATCATCAAAAGGTTAAACCATTGTTGAAAACTTCTTTTTTGCTTACATTGTCTGCATTGCTTGCATTGTTTGCATTCATAAATTATTGAAATATGATCTACCTCGACAACACATTGCTCTCCGACGACATCCGGTCAACGTTCTTTTGCTGCGACATGGAAAAGTGCAAAGGAGCCTGCTGCGTGGAGGGCGATGCCGGTGCCCCCCTGGACGAAGAGGAGATTTCGTTGCTTGAGGATTACATGGATGAGATCAAACCCTTTATGGTTCCGGAAGGAATCTCTGAAATTGAAATGCTGGGCGTATTTGATTACGATGCCGAGGGAAAGTTTGTCACCCCGCTGATCCACGGAAAGGAATGCGCATTTGTCTATTTTGACGAAGGAATTGCCCGTTGTGCGATTGAAAAGGCATTTGAGGAGAAAAAAATCCCGTTCGCAAAGCCTATTTCATGTCACCTCTACCCGATCAGGATCAAGAACACCCCGGTCAATGACCTGCTCAACTACCACAAATGGCCCATTTGCCAGAAGGCGCTGGTGAAAGGTCATAACGAAAAAATCCTCCTTTACCAGTTCCTGGAAGGGGCGTTAATCCGCAAGTACGGACGAACGTGGTACAATAAACTGGTTAAACTACTGCATTAGCGCCGCCGCTCAAAGCCAGGGCAGCTCTTTTAGCAGCAGCCATGGCAGAAAACTCCTTGTCCATCATGAACTGCCCGCCTTTGTCGTTTCCCGCCAGTTTGATCTGGTCGAGTATGCTGCGTACCGTGCTCTCTTCCTCAATCTGCTCAGTAATATACCATTGGAGGTAATTTGCAGTTGTAAAATCCTTTTCCTGGGTGCAGGTTGCATAAAGATCATTGATGGAAGCCGAGATGTACTCTTCATGGATCAGTACCTGCTGAAATACATCAGGAAGGGATTTGAATTTCGCATCGGGGGCATCCAGCGCGGGTATGACAGCCGTTCCGCCCCTATCGTTGAGGTAATGGACCAGTTTGAGCATGTGGATCCGTTCCTCCTCCGTCTGTACATATAGCCAGTTGGCCGCCCCGGGAAAACCGTTGCATTCAGCCCAGGAGGCCATCGACAAATAAATGCGTGATGAGTGTTCTTCGCGCTTGATCTGCTCGTTGATTGCTTTTTCGACGTTTTTGGTAATCATAATGAATGGTGTTTGATTGAAACAAAGGTACACCTTTTCATCTGCTCACCTACCCCTTTAACGCCTCCGCACCCGAAACAATTTCGAGGATGGCGTTGGTGATGGCATTCTGGCGTGCCTTATTGTAAGAAATATTCAGGTCACGAAGGAGGTCCTTGGCGTTTTCGGTCGCCTTTTGCATTGCAGTCATCCTTGCGCCCTGCTCGGAGGCAAAAGAATCAAGCACCGCCTTGAACAACTGAATACGCAGTGTTTTTGGAATGAGTTCGCGGACGATGGTCTCCTGGTCGGGTTCAAAAATATAATCCGACTCCACTTTTACTGCCGGAGCCTGTGCGGCTGCCGCTGGCGGTGCAATGGGGAGGTATTGCTCAACGATGAGGCGCTGAACGGCTGCATTTTTGAACTGGTTGTAAATCAGGTCGATCCTGTCAAATTCTTTGCCGGCGAAACCTTTCATCATTTTTTCAGCAATTGCCGATGCATTCGCAAAGGTGAGCTGGTCGAACAGTTCATCGTGCGATGCAATGACGTTGTATTTCCTTTTACGAAAGTACTCGGTTGCTTTGCGGCCGATGGTGATAATGCTGACGTTGTTCTGGAGGAACTGCCGGTTGTAAGTGGTTGCGGTCATGTTTACCGCCATCTTGATGATGTTGGAATTGAATGCCCCGCAAAGTCCGCGGTTTGAAGCGACCACCACCAGCAGGATTTTCTCCTGTTTACGTTCCTGCGAGAATACGTTTTCATCGGAACTGTCGATGCTGGCGCTGAGGTTCTGCAAAATTTCCCTCAACTTGGCGGCATAGGGCCTCAATTTGATGATGCCTGTCTGCGCTTTGCGCAACTTGGAGGCCGCCACCATTTTCATGGCATTGGTAATCTGCTGGGTCGATTT
>JBAXDH010000117.1:0-11311 GCA_037141055.1 bacterium
AAATTGTATATCCACTAATTTATTCTCAACAGTAAGTTTGACGGAATCCTGATTAAACGTTTTACCGATTAAGCTACTGTCATTATTGTCAACAAGACAGACCTGCATATACGAAGGCAATGGATCACCACATGGTATTTTCTCCGTTTTGTTTGTGCAGGAATCAAGGAATAATATTGCCGGCAGGATGAAAACCGCAGAAAAGAGTATACTTTTCATCTTAAGGGTGTTGACTGTTGCTTTTCAACCTTTCACAAATAATCCTGTCTGGGTGGAGTAAAGAAATCAATTATATTTCCTTTTTCAATGACTTGTCTCCGGCTTCGAAGTTCATTTTAGTACCATTGATTTTTGTCCAATCGCAAGTACATCAAAATTAACTCCCATGAATTGTCGTTTTATTGCATTTTCTTTCTTTGTAATCATTTTCGATTTTGGCTTTTAGCGGATGTGCCTCAATTATTTCTGTATAACAAGTTTATGATCAGATTTCATACCGTCAACGTTGACGCTAAGGATATAAAGTCCTGCCGGAAATTTCTTTATATCTATTGTATATTTCCGAGTCGGAAAACCACCCGAGAACAGTTTAGTTCCGAAGACATTAAAAATTTCAATTTCACCTGATAGCAAAGCCTTGGTTTCATTTAATTCAATGAAAACCTGGTTTTTAGCCGGATTGGGATAAATGGATATTCCAGGTTCCGAAGTTGAATTTTCATTCATTCCGACTGACCTGTAGTTGCATTCAGAAACAACACCTGTTTCGTAATGACCTAAGGTAGCGTCATCATAGCATCGCAACGGACCGCCAAAGGCGCCATCACATGCGCCGTAAACCCAGGGGAAAAGGTAAAAGTCATCTCCGATATTTTCGATAATCCGGCCACTCCCGGTTGTATTCCAGGGAGAGGTAGCATTAATGTACGTAACAAATAATTCTTTACAGGCTATTGAATTGATAATGATCGTTGATGACGAAACTACCTTTACGATAACAGAATCTTGAAAGGGCAAATCTCTGACATGCCATAACCAGGTGTCTGCAATCTGCGCATTGATGTCAAACAGCATTTGAAATTCCGCTCGGGAGGCATCATAATAATATACACGGCCACTATCAGAATACATATATTCATTTGTGCCCCTCAAATCACACAGGGCCATGCTTTTATGAAGTGTTCTGCAATGCCTGCCTTGAATAATCGTATCACCAACAGATCTGACAACCAGCGTGTCCACATTTGGAGAGAAAGCAAATGTAAGTGTATAGGTCCATTTTGCACCAACGGGCGCCCAGGCCTGGGCATGTGAGTGACCAGTTACCATGATCAACAATCCAATTGCTAAAAGTACTTTATGGCTGTTCATATCTTTCGGTTTTTTAGGCGCATTTCTGCTAACGCCCCGCCGGTATGAATTAATTAATTTTATAGCCGGCTATACTTTGATGATACCCCCGATCATATAAATTTGCTCCCATTTCAATCTGAACATCGCCACTCTCTTCTATTTTCCCACCAGTGAAATAGTATCCATAGGTAGCCCAGTAATCAGGATAAGTAAGGTTTCCTGAGGAATCAACAATCGGATAAATAATCCCTTCGGCAGAAAAATCATATGGTGGGTTTGAAGTAAGAGTCGGGCAGTACTCTATTTTCACGATATTTCCCGATTGATATGTCAGGTTTCCGGTATAGTAAATTGTTGAATCGTACTGTCTGAGCACGGTGCCTTCCGGAAGTTGCCTGACATAATACATTAATTTAGTAGTAAAATAGTATTTATGACTATTTTCATCCACGTCCTTTTTACACGACAAGATTGTAAAAGGAATAATGGTCAGGAATAAGCATGATGAGAATCGCATTTTACTTGTTTTTTGGCGTCTCTGCAATGGCACCTGGCAGTATGCTGGTGCCAGGCCAATTTAAATGAACGGCAAGATACAAAAAACAAACGTCCCTGTCAAGTCACTAGCAAAACCGCCTTACAGGCATTCAGGGGGATCGGACTTATTCATAAAACATTTTTTCCACCTTCACGCCAGGTGCCAGCCATTTTGCGAAAAGCTGATCCGTTCAATAATTTCCGGGGTGGAAAAAGAGGTTGACCGGAGCACAAGGTCGGCCTGGCGCATGGCGGCTGATTTATGCTCCGGGTGCTCATCGGAAGACCTGGAAATGAAGATGGATATGCCCGGTTTGATCCGCAGGCCAAGGGCTCCGGATTCGCAGATAACCGGGTGATTCTCAGGGTTGCATTCCGCCATGAAGATGCTAAAGGCCTCCCCGAGATGCTGATCGGCCGTTTCCATGAAAAATGACTGCAGTGCCCCGGCGTCGAGAAATTTGCCGCTGTTTTTTTGATGCGTTCCAAGGTCCTGGTATATCCGGAATCCCCCGGATTCAGCCCGGAGAAGGGTGTTTCCAAATGAATCGTGTACGTGAGGCGAAATTTTCAGGGCAACCAGTGGAGTGCTGGATGAGAAAGACCGTATCAGTGCTGCAGCCATGAAGGTCTTCCCGACTTTTTTACCGGAACCGGACACAATGATAAAATGAGGAAAGAAAGGGCGGTGCATCAGGCAGTGACTGATCAGGGCATGAACAACTTAAAACAGGCAATCAGCAATACCAGCCCGAGCGAAATCCTGAAATACCTGACAGGGAGAAATTTCATGGCGGTCATCGAACCAACAAGGCCGCCTCCGGTTACGACGATGATCCACCATGTGAAATGCGGGGGCAATACAATGCCGCTGTAAAGGAGCCCGATCAAACCGGCCAGGGAGTTGCACAAAATGAAGAGGGAGGAGTAAACGCCGGTCTCTTTCACGTGCGACCATTTCATGAGGATGAATATCGGGCTCAGGAGAATTCCCCCGCCAATCCCGATCATTCCCGACAACAACCCCAGGACGGATCCGATCAATACAGATACGGGTATCCCCGGAGGCGTTGCAAGGTCATATTCCCTCGACGGACGATACAACAGGCGCATCAGCGCCAGCAGCAGCAGGATTCCCAGGATGAATTTATAGGTTCCGGGGTTGATATGAACCTGGGCCCCGAAAAAGGCCATTGGAATTGCGGGGAGCAGGAACGGAAGAAACAGGCGCCATCTTATTTTAAACCCGCTGTGGAAATTGATAAACGCAATACCTGCAACGAATAAATTCAAAATCAGCGCCGAACTGCGAAAGAATACCGTACTGACGGCAAAGATCGACATTACCGCCAGGTAGCCGCTCGCCCCCCCGTGTCCCACCATGGAGTACATGAAAGAAACCGCCAAAAGAGAAAAAAAGAAAAAGATTGTTCCCTCCATCAAAATATCGTTATTCATATTTATGAATAACGCAGCTAAATTAACGAAAAATCCGATTACAAAACGGTAGATTGCTTTGTGAGAAATATCACAAATGCCTGTGATATTTTTTTGTATTTCAGCACGAATTCACGACCTGTTTCTGTCAATATTGCACATCCTCCGCCTTTTCCGCCTTGCCTTAATTCGACCAGCGGGGCAGGTGCGAGATCGTTCATGGAGCGAAGTGCATAGTAAGCCTTCTGGTACGACAAGCCCATGGAAATTGCAGCTTTTCTAAGCGATCCAAGGTTTTCTATTTTCTCCAGCAATTCAATTCTGCCGGCTCCCAGGAAATTCCGGCCCTCAATTTCGATCCACAGCCTGCCTTCAACGACTATTTTTTTCTTTGCCATCAATTTTTAATGCTGAATTTTTCACAAAACTAGCAATTTATTTTTATGCATATTTGATACATAGATGAAACTAGATTCGTGAATTTGAAAGTTCGGAAAATAGTATAACGCCAGATCATAATGAACCGAAGGAACTTTATCAGAATTTCAACGCTCGGAGCCGGTGGTGCAATGTTTGGCAGCATTGGCCTTGGAAATGGCAGCGAGCCCTCCCTGCTCGACCGGCTGACAGGGAATGTGCATGCAGAGGAGTCGCGGTATCTTCGTACTCCGACCTATTGCGAGATCTGTTTCTGGAAATGCGCAGGATGGGTATATAAGAACGACCAGGGAGAGATATGGAAAGTCATCGGAAATGAAAATGATCCGCATTGCAATGGCCGTTTGTGCCCCCGCGGTACCGGCGGCATTGGCATGTACTACGACCAGGACCGGCTGAAAACGCCCATGATCCGCACCGGGCCCAGGGGGAAGCAACAGTTCAAACGCGCCAGCTGGGATGAAGCGCTGGACTACGTTGCAAAAAAACTCGATTTCATCGGTAAAAAATACGGTCCCGAAACGGTGGCGCTTATCACCCACGGTTCGGGCGGAAAACTGCTTACCACCCTGATGAAAGCCTACGGCTCAGACTCCATCGCAGGACCCTCGTATGCACAATGCAAAGGCCCCCGTGAAGTTGCATTCGGACTCACCTTCGGCACCGGGCTCGAATCACCCGAGCCGACCGACATCCGCGATACGCGCTGCCTCGTCCTTATCGGAAGCCATCTCGGAGAGAACATGCACAACACCCAGGTGCAGGAACTGGCAGATGCCATTGACCGCGGAGCTGCCATCATCACGGTCGATCCCCGCTTTTCCACCGTAGCCGGCAAATCGAAATTCTGGCTCCCGATAAAACCATCGACCGACATCGCACTGCTACTTGCCTGGATGAATGTCATCATCAGCAATGGCTGGTATGATAAGGATTATATCGAAAAATACACTACCGGGTTTGACAAACTGAAGGAATACGTTCAGCCGTTTACCCCGGAATGGGCCTATGGGATTACTACCCTTGATCCCGCCATGATCCGCGATACAGCTAAGGAAATGGCCGATGCATCACCTGCCGTCATCATCCATCCGGGGCGCCATGTTACCTGGTATGGCGACGATACCCAGCGTTCGCGCGCCATTGCCATCCTGAACGGATTGCTTGGTTCGTGGGGCAGCCGCGGCGGATTCTACCTCCCCGAATTAAAGGAAATTCCGGAATATCCGCATCCGCCGTTTACACCGGTGAAAAAATCCTGGCGGGAGATTCTCGGCGACCAGTATCCCTTCGCCGAACTTCCGCTCGCCAATGCCATCGTTGACGGATCGATACCCGGGAACCTTAAAGATTTTCAGTACCGCGGCTGGATCGTCAATGGCAGCAACCTGAACATGACCATGCCCGACCCGCGCAAGACCCTCGAGGCCATTCAGCAGCTCGAGCTGCTTGTGGTCATCGATACCATGCCAATGGAAATTACCGGGTGGGCCGATGTGATCCTGCCCGAATGCACATACCTCGAGCGCTACGACGTGCTCCGCAACGATCACAACCGCGAACCGGTGATCGCCCTGCGCATGCCCGCCGCCGAACCGAAATACGATACCAAACCCGACTGGTGGATTACAAAGGAGCTTGCAACCAGGATGGGACTGGGGGAATATTTTGCATGGAAGACCTTTGAAGAATTTCTCGATTACAAATTGAAGCGGATGGGATCATCCCTGGAGGAGATGAAAAAAATCGGGGTGAAAAAATATGAGCGGTCCTCAGGCGACCTCTATTTTTCAGCGGAAAACCCGCCGGTTTTTGATACCCCGTCAGGGAAAATCGAACTTTATTCGAGCCAGCTGGAGCAGGCCGGTTTTGACCCGATGCCACGTTACACGGTCCACGAAGAGCCGCCCGACGGCTTTTACCGGTTGATTTACGGCAGAACCCAATCACATACCTTCAGCCGGACATCCAACAACCCCAACCTGGCCGCGATCATGTCGGAAAACAAGGTGTGGGTAAATCCGAAGGTTGCCGCAAACTGGCAGTTGAAGGATGGACAGGAAGTATGGCTGAAGAATCAGGATGGCGTCATCACCAGTGTTCCTGCAAAGGTCAGGATTACCGAACGTATCCGGTGGGATTCGGTTTACATTGTCCACGGTTTCGGCCATACGAGTTCTCTGCTTACGAGGGCTTTCGCAAAAGGCGTGAGCGATTCGGCCCTGATCACAAAGGTTCTGCCTGACCCGGTGATGGGCGGCACAGGGATGAGGGGGAACTTTGTCACGTTTGTCACTGAAAACCCTGATAAGGAGGTGAAAGCATGAGATTCGCAATGGCCATTGATACCAAAAAATGTGTCGGATGCAGCGACTGCGTTGTAGCATGCCAGACAGAAAACAATGTTCCGATAGGGTATTGCCGCGATTGGATCGTGGAGGTGAACGACGGTACCTATCCGCAACTTGAGATGGAGATTCGCTCGGAGCGTTGCAACCATTGCTCGAATTCGCCATGCGTACGATGTTGCCCGACAGGTGCAAGCCACTACGACTACGGCGGAACAGTACTGGTTACCCAGCATAAATGCATCGGGTGCGGAGCATGCATCGCATCATGCCCTTACGACGCCAGGTATACCCATCCGAAAGGGTACGTGGACAAATGCACCTTCTGCGTCCACCGTGTCAAAGAGGGTTTGCCTCCTGCGTGTGTGGCTGTCTGTCCGACGAAATGCCTCTATTTTGGGGATACGGATGATCCCCGCAGCGAAATATCGCAGAGGCTGAAAAAGCGGAAATCCAAAAGGCTGATTCCAGAGGCTGGCACGAACCCCAATCTTTACTTTTTAATCTGAATGCCATGAGAGAAGAGTTAATCATCAGTGGTCGAATGAATCCCATGGTAGATCCGAACCTGAACATCTGGCACTGGCAGATTCCATTGTACCTTTTTTTAGGGGGCGTTGCAGCCGGTGTGTTGTTTTTTGCTTCCCTCTACTACATCATGGGCCGGGAGAAAAAATATCCGGCAGCGATCAAATGGGCACCGATGCTCACACCATTTTTACTCATCCTCGGACTGGGGGCCTTGTTCCTCGATCTGAACCACAAAGCTTTCTTCTGGCAACTCTACCTGACCATCCGTTTCGAATCGCCGATGTCGTGGGGTGCATGGGCACTGCTGGTCATAACGCCTTTGTCGGTCGTATGGTCGGCAACCTGGCTGAAGGAGGTTTTCCCCGGATGGCAATGGAAGTATCCTTTCCTTGATCAACTGGAGGCGTTTTTTATAAAGTACCGCCTGATCCTGGCATGGATCATGCTTTTATACGCAGTAATCCTGGGGGTATATACCGGAATACTTTTATCGGCATTTAATGCAAGGCCGCTCTGGAACACCAGCATCCTCGGACCGCTGTTTTTTGCGTCAAGCCTGTCGACCGGGGCAGCCGTCATCATGCTCATGGCTAAAAGTCATCTTGAACGCAACATTTTCAGCAGAATCGACCTGATGATGATCGGCATCGAACTGTTCCTGATCGTTCACATGTTCATGGGATTCCAGGCAAGCACGCAGGTACAGATTGATGCCGCCAACATGTTTCTAGGAGGGCCGTACACCGAAGTCTTCTGGATTTTCGTAGTATTTATCGGGCTCCTGGTTCCGGTTTTTCTCGAAATTCTTGAATTGCTGGGATATAAGATTCCGATTGTCATCACGTCAACACTCGTGCTTACGGGCGGAATTTTCCTGAGATTCATCATGGTTTATGCAGGTCAGGCGAGCAGGTACCTCTACTGAAAAGAATGTCGAATATTGAACAACGAATTTTGAATAAAGAAAACAATGGAAACAACGAATCAAATTAAAAAAACAAGGTACATGAACCCGTACATTGGCGGGGTACTGCTTGGCCTGGTATTGCTGGGGGCGAATTTTATTTCGGGACGCGGCCTGGGAGCCAGCGGCGCCATTAAAAGTGTGGTGGTTGCTACGACGCAGACGGTTGCACCTAAATATGCCGAACGGACAAAATATTTCAAGGAATACCACCAGGAACATTCCGGATCACCGATGAAAAACTGGCTTGTTTTCCAGATGCTCGGGGTGATTGTCGGGGGCTTCGCCTCAGGCGCCCTTGCCGGCCGGCTGAAATTCAAGGTGGAACACAGCCCGAAAATCACTTCACGCCGTAGGCTGGTATTTGCCTTGATCGGGGGAATCCTGTTCGGAATTGGTTCCCAGCTCGGACGAGGTTGTACGAGCGGCTCGGCACTCAGCGGAATAGCCGTGCTCTCCTTTGGCGGGATCATCACCATGATGGCGATCTTCGGCGGGGCCTATGCGCTGGCATATTTTTTCAGGAGGAACTGGATTTAACTTCACCCCCCTGGGATACCTCAACCCCCTGGGACACCTCACCCCCCTGGCCCCATCTCCTGGAGGAGAGGGGGAAATGAACGGAAATCCATATACTAAACAATAATCGTCAATCGTAAATCCTCAAATCGTAAATCAACATGGGTCCTCTGGCAGTCAACGATATCATCTCCCCCAACACCAACTTTTTCCTGGCATTTATCATCGGAACAGGGTTTGGGTTTGTGCTCGAACAATGCGGTTTTTCGTCCAGCCGGAAACTGGCGGGACTATTTTACGGATACGACATGGTGGTGCTCAAGGTGTTTTTCACCGGCGGCATTACCGCCATGCTCGGGCTCCTGTTTTTCAGCCTTTTCGGATGGGTTGACCTCAACATGGTATACGTTAATCCGACATTCCTGACTTCGGCCATCGTTGGCGGATTGATTATGGGCGCCGGATTCATCACGGGGGGCTTCTGCCCCGGAACCAGCTTTTGCGGTGCAGCCATCGGGAAACTCGATGCCATGATCTTCATCCTGGGTTTGTTCATCGGAGTTTATTTCTTTGCCTTCGGATACCCGATGTTCGAAACCCTTTACAAGTCGGCAAACATGGGATCACCGAAAATTTCAGCCATGCTTGATCTGAGTGACGGCGTTTTTGCCCTGCTGCTTGTGGTGATAGCGCTGGCCATGTTTTATGTATCGGAATGGGTGGAGAAAAAATTCCCGCGGGAAGAATATTGATACCATCCCCGTTACCTCGCTAAAAAGCAGGCGGACTCCATCAAGTTGAAAAATGAACTTAACAACAAGAACCATGAAACCTTTGCATTTTATCACCTTAGTCCTTTTAATCCTTGCCCTGGTCATCGCCCTGGTACCCCAGAACACCACACGCCCGTACAAGCTTACTGCAGAACAACTGCTTGCAGAAATCAGGACCGGGACACAGTTTTTGAGCCCGGATGAGGTGGCTGACAAAATTGTTCAGAAAGATCCTTCCATCCAGCTGATCGATGTACGCAATCCCAGGGAGTTTGACATGTTCAGTCTCCCGGGCGCCATCAACATCCCGCTGCAGGACATCCTTTCCGAGAACAATTCTGACATTCTCAACCAGGGAACCAAAATGAACATCCTCTATTCGAACGGCTCAACAGAAGCCAATGAAGCCTGGCTGATCACCCGCCAGCTTGGTTACCAGAATAATTACGTTTTGCAGGGCGGCCTGAATTACTGGATGGAAACAATACTGAATCCCGCCAAGCCGGTCAATGTGATTTCGAATGATGAAATCGCCCGGTATGATTTCCGCAAGGCGGCATCCATGGCACTGGGAGGTGGTGCTGCTCCTGCAAGCGCACTTGCCGCACCCGGTCCTGCAGCTGCATCAAAGCCCGGGGTTGTTCCCGTAAAGAAAAAGAAGAAAGCCTCCGGGGGATGCTGATATTTGTTCCCGTAACCAGGATGCCGGTGGACCCTATAAACCCGTTATAATTCCCTGCAATATTTCCGTTACCTCCGTGGCAAGCCCGCCCAGGGCAGGGTTTTCGACAGACATCATGGATGCCAGCGGATTTACCGCAGCGACTTCGGTTTTTCCGTTTCCCTTGTCGATCACCAGGACATTGCACGGGAGCATGGTCCCGATCTTTTCTTCGGCCTGCAGCGCTTTGTAGGCAAAACCGGGGTTGCACATTCCAAGGATCTTGTATTTCTGAATCTCCACGCCGAGTTTTTCATTGAGTTTCTGGCGCATGTCGATCTCGGTGATCATGCCGAATCCCTTATCCTTTAAAGCACTGAGCGCCCTGGATTCAGCCTCTTCGAAACTGCAATCCAGGATTGTACTGAAATAGTAGTCCATGGTTCGTTGTCATTGTTGTGGGTTGATCTGTATTTCGTATGTGACTTCCATCGCTTTTTTATAAACGAAAGAAACACCGCAATATCGTTCCTGCGACAGTTCCACGGCTTTTTTCAATTGATCAGGCTGTAACCCCTCCCCGGTGAAGGCATAAATGACATGCATCTTATTGTAATGTCTGGGATGGTCTTCGGTCATGTCAGCGACAACGCGGATATTCAACCCGGTGAATTCAACCCTCATTTTCTTCAGGATAGACACTACATCCATTCCCGTGCAGCCGGCAAGCGCGGCAAGCATCAACTCCTTCGGACGGGAGCCTTTGTCTTCCCCTCCAACGGAAGGAAGTGCATCCATGATGACTTCGTGCCCGCTGACGTTTGCCCCGAACAGCATGTTTCCTTTCCAGGAAGTATCTACAGTATGTTTCATTGATAATTTCGTTAAGATTTACACGCAAAAATACAAGGAAAACCTGTGCGGCTTTACTTTTTAGCAGTTATAAGGAAAACCGGGTACTTCCTGGCGGTGCCTTCGGCGGTTTCTTTGCTGATGACAAAACACTGACCGGATACGGACTGTACAAATCCCAACCCTTCCAGTTTTTTGCACAGTCCGGCCGGATCAAACCCGTGATGGACGTCCACACCGGGGCCGTGGAATGATCCGTCCTCGGAACAGAGGTCGGCAATGGCGATAAATCCTCCCGGTTTCAGCATCCTGTAAAACCTTGCGAGAATTTCCGGGACGTTCACGACATGATGCAGGACCATCTGTGTGAAGATAATGTCGAAGCATTCGCCGGTATATTCATCTTTTTCCAGGTCAAAAAACAGGGTGGTTATTTTCCCATGGTCTTCTGCTGCGAGCTTGGTTTGCGCCATTTTCAGCATTTCGGCTGAAGTGTCGAGAAGGGTGATTTCTGCAAAGTGCTCCTTCAGGAAAAAACTCAGCAGCCCGGTGCCGGCACCGAACTCCAGGGCTTGCATAGAAGAATTCAGCGGAATTCGTTCCAGTATTTCAAGTGCTACAGCTTTGGTCCGCTCCAGGTGCATCCGGTTCTGGTCCCATTGTTTAGCCTTCTCGTCAAAGTCGTTCATGGTTATTCTTATTTGCATTACAATTTACGAAGAATAACGGCAGAACAGGAAAATATTACTTTGCGACGGACTTTGTGCGCCTTTGCGGTTGAGCGGTTATTCTATGACCAGCTTGCGGACTGCCGTTTTGTTTTCAGTTTGAATTTTCACAAGGTAAATCCCCCTGGGAGATCCCGAAATGTCAAATTGTTCCTGCCCTGTGGCTGAAA
>JBAXDH010000118.1:0-11201 GCA_037141055.1 bacterium
GTAAATTGCAAAGTTAAAATGCAAAAGGCCCTGCCGGAAACGGCGGGGCTTTTTTATCCCTTATCCCGCATCTCTTCTCAGCTGATTCTCTCAAACCCCGTATACGGCACAAGAACTTTAGGAATGTTGATCCCTTCAGGTGTCTGGTTGTTTTCCAGGAGGGCAGCCACGATCCGCGGGAGAGCGAGAGCGCTGCCATTCAGGGTGTGAGCTGTTTGAATTTTCCCGGCTTCATCCTTGAACCTGAGTTTAAGCCGGTTCGACTGGAACGTTTCAAAATTTGACACTGAACTGACTTCAAGCCACCTGGCCTGGGCCGATGACCATACCTCCATGTCGTAGGTAAGGGCGGAGGTGAAGCTCATGTCGCCCCCGCAAAGTTTAAGGACCCTGAACGGAAGTTCAAGTTTGCGAAGCAGACCTGTTACGTACGAACGCATTTCCTCCAGGATTTCATATGAATTTTCCGGGTTGGCGATCTGCACGATTTCAACCTTGTCAAACTGGTGCAAACGATTCAGCCCGCGCACATCTTTGCCATAGGAGCCGGCTTCACGCCGGAAACAAGCCGAATAGGCAACATTTTTTACCGGGAGCTCCTGGCTTTTCAGGATGGTGTCGCGGTAAATGTTGGTTACAGGAACCTCCGCCGTAGGAATGAGATAAAAATCGTCGAGCCCGGCATGGTACATCTGCGCATCCTTGTCGGGAAGCTGCCCGGTGGCATACGCAGAGGCCGCATTGACCATGTACGGTGGCTGCACTTCCATGTATCCTGCTTTCAGCGCTTCATCAAGGAAAAAGTTGATGAGTGCCCGCTGCAGCCTGGCGCCTTTTCCTTTGTAAACCGGGAACCCGGCACCGGTGATTTTGTTCCCGGTAATGAAATCGATGATGTCATACTGCGTGGTGAGGTCCCAGTGCGGAACGGCTGATGCCGCTGGAGGAATGATTTCTCCTTCCTGGTAAACCACGAGGTTGTCTTCAGGAGTTTTCCCGGGAGGAACCGACGGATGGGGTAGGTTGGGAACGCGGACCAGCAGGTCGTCAAGATCCTTTTTAATGGCCTCCAGCGAAAGGTCAAGTTCTTTCCCTGTTGTCTTCAGTTCGCCGGTTTTTTCTTTCAGCAGGGTTGCCTCGGCAGCCTTTCCTGACTGGAACAGCATGCCGATCTCTTTTGCAAGGATGTTGCTCTGGGCTTGAATGTCATCAAGTTTTTTCTGTGTTTCACGGCGCATGTTATCGAGTTCGACAATCCGGCCAATGGCTTCATTCCCATTGTAATTTTTGATTGCAAGACGGTCGATTACTTCCCGGGTGTGTTCGCGGATAAAATTCAAAGAGAGCATAAGAAATTGTTTAGAGCACAAAAATAGTGAAAAACGAAAAGGCTGATATAAAAAAACCTTCCAGGTTTCGAAAACCCGGAAGGTTTAAAACACGCATAAACGTGTTGTAATACCTTAGTTTACAGATTCTTCCATTGGAACGATCGAAACAAAAGACCGGTCGCTCCTCTTTTTCCTGAATTCCACGATGCCTTCAACAAGTGCGAAGAGGGTGTGGTCTTTGCCGATGCCGACATTCAGCCCGGGGTTATGCACGGTTCCGCGCTGCCTGAGAATGATGGCGCCGGATTTTGCATACTGACCGCCATAAATTTTTACGCCTAAACGTTTGCTATGTGATTCGCGGCCGTTACTTGAACTTCCTGCCCCTTTTTTGTGTGCCATAATCCTTGTTAATTAAAAATTAATATTTTCAATCAGTACTTTGCTGAAATCCTGGCGGTGGCCGGATTCTTTTTCGTATCCCTTGCGGCGTTTCTTCTTAAAGATGACAACTTTGTCGCCCCTTACATGGTCAACGATCTGCCCTGATATGCTCGAACCTTCAACAAGTGGCTTGCCAACGCTGATCTTGCCGTCATTATCCACCAGCAATACCTGGTCGAATTCCATTTTTGTTCCTGGGTCACCTTCGAGCCGGTGTACAAAGATTTCGTCATTCTTCTCGACTTTGAACTGCTGACCTGCTATTTCAACGATTGCGTACATGTTATAATAAATTGATGTTCGTTATTTTGGGAGTGCAAAGTTATTATTTTTTTCTTAACATCAAATCAAAGGATGAAAAAAAAGCTTATTTTGTGTAAGTTTGTAACAAATTGGGCTGTTTTAGCGTTCAACCTAGCGAATGATATTACCGACTTACCGGATGTTTGGAATTTTCCGGGGAATTCCGGCAGGATTTATACCGTTGCCGGCAATTCTCCTTATCATTGTTTTGCTGCAAGGCCTTTCGGTTCTGGCTACACCGGCCATTCTCCAGGGAGTGGTTACCAACGGGGCAAATGGCCAGCCGGTTGTCGGCGCAAAAATAGTTGTGAACGGAATGGCGGCATGGTCGACATCCGGAGGTGTTTACTCAGTTGCGATCGATCCGCCGGGCACATTTCCCGCGTCCTGTTCAAAAGCAGGGTTCGACGGGTATGTGTCCGCGCCTTTGGTATTTCAGCAGGGTACCATTTCGCTGCTGAATATTCAATTGTGGGAAAACCTCAACCCGCCTGTAAATGTTTCAGTCTTTCTTGACTCGGTTCACCATCGTGTTCCGGTTTCGTGGAGCGCACCCTCCGGGAATTACGAATTGTTGTACGACGACGGAATCCAGGAAAATTTTACGGTATGGTCGGCCCAGGGGAATATGAATGCCGTAAAATGCACTCCGGCTGGTTTTCCCGTCAAAGTTACGGGCGGTTCTGTCAATATCGGCGTTTCTTCAAATTACCCTGCCGGAAGCAACCCGCTTGTCCCGTTCCAGGTGCGAATTTATGATGCCAACGGAACCGGCGGTTCACCCGGTAACAGCCTTGCGGGTCCTTTCGATGTAACTCCCGCGGCAATGGGCTGGGTGGAATTTGTTCTTCCGGCTCCGGTCATCATTCCGGGCGGTGCATTTTATATCGCGATGGTTCAGGGTGGAAATGCCCCGAATGCCGCCGGCATAGCCATCGATGAAACAAATCCGCAGTTCAGGAGTTATTCCAGGTTTGCCAGTGGCGGCGGACCCTGGGTCCCTGCAGGCGGGAATTTCATGATCCGTGCCCGGTGCGAAGGTCCGGGCGGACCTGCATCTTTTACAGATGAACCGTTTACCGCGCTGGTCAGCAATATTTACCGCCTGCGCCAGGGGGAAGAACAAAATCCTTCGGCATGGACGCTCGTAGGGGCAACCCAGGCCACCACCCTTGCCGACAGCAGCTGGCCTTCCCTTCCATGCGGTCCGTACCGCTGGGGCGTAAAATCACAATATACCGGAAACCGGTGGTCGGTGGTTTCCTTCTCAAACATCCTGGGGAAATGCTGGACAGCTCCCGTTATTATTAACCTGACTGTGAGTTGTGAAAGCAGCAACCCGGCCGGAACCACCGTGCAAATGATCAACACGGCCTACACGGATACGATCTATTCGGCAGTTTCCGATTCCGAAGGAATCATTACTTTTCCACGAGTGTGGAAAGGAAGCTACCAGTTCACCGCCGTAAAATTCGGATATGACACGATATTCCAGTCTGTTCCGGTAACATCTCCGGTTCAGATGAATCTTTTCCTGTGGCAGATTAGAAATCCTCCCGCCAACCTGGTGGTGAACGACAGCAGCCTCATGGCCCGGTGGGATGTTCCCCGGTACGAGAAATTAATCTTCAGTGAAAAATGGAACAGCAGTTCGTTTGCCACCAATTCATGGTCACTGGACGGGGGAGCAAACTGGGGCATTTCCCCTTCTGCCGGGAACCCATTCCCGTCTGCGATGTTCAGCTCACTGCCTCACCAGCTGAATTATTCACAATCACTCGTCAGCAAAACTATTTCCGGTCAGCGCTCAACGCTGCTGAAGTTGAAATATGATGTTTTCCTTGCCAATTACGGTACAACAACCATGAACCAGATGGCCGTCGAAATTTGGGACGGCAGCATCTGGCACACGCTGAAAAGTTATTCCAATTCCGGCGGGAATATTCCCTGGACCAATGAAAATATTGATATTTCCGGCTATACCGGCATGAATTTCAAGATCCGCTTTCACGCTACCGGGGGCGATTCCTATGATATCACCGGCTGGAATGTCGACAATATTGAGGTGGTCGCCTCAGAACCTGCGCAGGAGCAGGCAAATTGCATCCTTGGATATTATTTTTACCTTGGAAATACCATCAGCGGCTATACGACTAAGAATGCCTACCCGATCCCCGGAAACCAGGTTCAGTTTGGCCAGACATACAATGCCTGCGTCAGAGCGCTTTACGGAAGCGGTTATTCTGATTTTTCATGCACCACCTTCACCTCCGGTTTTCTCTACCCGGTGCTGAATCTTCACGGATATCCCATTGAGGATGTTGCATATATTGCATGGGACAAGCCCCGGGCTTCGACAGATACCTCCTTCGTGGTACCGCCGGGGCTTATCGGATATACAATTACAAGGGATGACAGCATCATTGCCGTATTGAACAGTCCGGACTCCCTCTCTTTTTATGACCCCGGGCTGGAACCCGGCTATTACCGGTATGGTGTTGCTGCGCGGTATGACCTCACGGGTTACGGATTTCCCGGAACGGTCGGTGAAAGTTTGCCTGCGGGTCCGCTTCACGTGACCATTACATGGGGCCGGCAATTGCCTTTTTTCGAGTCGTGGGATGCAGGAACATTCTCATTCAACGAATGGAGATTCAATCCTTCACAGGGAAATTGGATCATCAATCCGGGGGAAGGGCTCCCGGCCCCCGCAGCTAATTTCATGTGGCAGCCCCCGCAGGTGAATTACAACTTTTCCCTCGAAAGCCCTTCCTTCAACGGGTTGCCTTTCAACTGTGCAGCCATCTGGCTGGATTTTGACCTGAAGCTCAACGACCGGAACTTTTCAGGCACCGAAAAAATGATCGTGGAGGCCTATTATAACAACACATGGCATCAAAAAGCCGAAATAAAAAATACAGGAAGCCTTCCCTGGACCAGTTACCATCTTGATATCAGTCCGGCCCGGGGCAAGGGGTTTCGCATCCGTTTCAGGGCTTCAGGCCAGAATTCATCTGAAATTCTGAACTGGTATGTCGACAATGTCAATGTGTACCCTGTATGTTACCCGGCCACCAATCTTGCAGGCAGCCAGGCCGCGAATCTGGTGCAGCTTACCTGGAGCCCGCCGGCCTGTTACGGGGGAAACCTGCTGAACGAAGGCTTTGAGGAGAATTTTTTCCCCCCTGCACAATGGACCATGCAGTCCACAAATCCATCGGCCACCTGGTCTCATTATACCGCAGCCGTGCCTCCGGGGGTGCATGGCGGAAATTTCTCAGCCGGGCTGAACTGGGATTACAACCACCAGGATGAATGGCTTATCGCCAATAACATATATGTAAACGGAGACCTCACTTTCTGGAGTTATGCATTCCAGGGATCACTCCACCTTGATCACTATTATATAATGGTGTCCACTGATCACGGTGCGACCTGGACCGTCATGATGGATATGTCGGCCATGTCTCCGTATCCATCAGCATCGGGCATTAATGCCTGGACAACACCCTACCATGTTGACCTTTCGATGTATGACGGGGAAACCGTCGATATCGCATGGCGCGCGGTTGACGGGGATGGAAACGGGTTGTGGTATCCCTGGGCAATAGACGATTGCACCATCGGCGCCGACGATCGCCCGATACCGATCATTCCGCCGGCAGGCTCCGGTCGGAAAATCCTGAAGCAGGCAGCAGGGACAAGAGAAGTACTTGGATATGATGTATACCGGAAAGGGGCAGGAACATCGGGCTTCCATAAAATCAACGCAAGCCTGGTAGCAGATACTCTCTATGCCGACCCTGGACTTCCTCCGGGTAATTATTTTTATTTTGTTCAGGCAGCTTTCAATGAATGCGAACAGGCTTCAAACTCCGACACCGTCATGGTAGATGTCGTAACAGGGATGTCTGCAGGTCAGTCGCAGGGAATTTCCGTGTTTCCCAACCCGGCATCGGAACAATTCACAATCACCGCTTCGTCTGCGCTCGGCGAAATCAGGTTATACGATGTTTCCGGAAAAATTGCCGGTAGCTGGTTCCCAAAGGATTGCACTAAATTCACTGTTGATTCCCGCGGGATCCCCCCCGGATTATACGTTCTCAGGGTTGGCGCCGGCCGGGAGGTGAAAAACTTTAAAATCTGCCTGACCGGGAATTAACAGGACGATCGCGGCGAACATTGTTTACCTGGAACCTTCCTTAATTTATAACAGATCAGGCCCGTATCTCAAATCGGGTTTGTACTTTGTTTTCCTCCTTTTAATTATTGTGAATTATTTAGCAGGTGCACCGGATATAATCGTACCTTGCGAACCTGTTTCGTTCTTTATTATAGCTGAGGCGTAACCCTTACTCCATATATATGTCAATAGCAATATTGGCCCCCATGTTGTCAACTTTTATCTACTATTAACTAAAAACACTAAAACTATGAGAAATGTTACCAGAACGGTGAGAGCATTGGTACTCTTTGCAGTATCGATGTTTGTCTTCGTTTCTTTTGCCTCAGCGCAGCAGACAATGCTGCTTACTGAAAGCTTTGAATCAGGTAGCGGTACAACTCCTCCGGCCGGATGGGCTCTGGAGCAGGTTACAGGGACCACCCTCGGTGTGAACTTTGTGACTACCAGCACTTATCCGACGATTTCAGCTGCTTTCGATGGAACGAAATTTGTCCAGTACAATTCGTTCAACATCTCCAGCGGTTCCACTCGTCTGAAGAGGACCACTGCCATGTCTACCACCAACAAATCCTTTATCATGGTTGATTTTGCCTGGTACGAAGATCCGGCTTATTCAACCAGCGCTGATAAAGTTGACGTACAGTGGTCAACCAACGGCACCACATGGAATACGGCCGGTACTTTCAACCGCTACAATGCTGTGCAGGGATGGAAAGTCAAGAATGTCGTTCTTCCTTCAGGTGCCAACAACCAGGCCACCGTTTATGTTGCTTTCCTGTATACTTCAGCCTATGGCAACAACTGCGCCATGGACCTCGTGCATGTTACCGCCGGTCCTGCTGCTCCTGCTGCTGTCGTAGTCATTGGCACAGGAACAGTTTCCTCACCCTATCCGTATACAACTTTCTGGATGGGTGGAAGAACACAAATGCTCTACACTGCTGCTGAACTGACAGCCGCAGGTGCTACCGCCGGAAACTTATCATCGGTTGGTTTCGATGTCGTTTCCAACTCCACACAGGTGATGAATGGCTTCAACGTGAAACTTGGTGCCACCGCGCTCACAAACCTTGCCGCCGGCTATGTTAACGGCCTTACTTCCTATTACACGACTCCTTATGCAGTTCCCGGAACCGGTTGGCAGACAATTGCCCTGACAACCCCTTTTATATGGAATGGTACTTCAAACGTAATTGTTGAAATTTGCTATGGAAATACAAGTTATACGAGTTATTCCTATGTAAATTCTACGACTGCAACCAGCATGATCGCTGGTCATTATGCCGACATTCAAACGGAATGTACCGTTGCCACCAACAATGCCCCGACTTCAAGGCCCAACATTCAGCTTGGTGTTCCCGCTGCAACCCCCGGTGCTTTGATGGGATATGTTAAAGATGTGAATACGAACCTTCCCATTGCTGGTGCAATTGTCGTTGTTGGTACAAAAAGAGATACCTCCCGTGCCAATGGCTTCTACATGATCTATAATCTCGCATCAGGCCCTGTTACGGCTAACTGCACAGCTGCCGGCTATATCAACGGAACAGGTTCAGCAACCATCGTTACGGGTACTGCCGTAAGCCTTGATATCATGATGGCTCCGGGCCCCAAAGTAGGTGGTACTGTTACGGACGCTTCAACAGGAGCTCCCCTCACAGGTGCTACGGTTACTGTTGGTACCGGTGCGAATGCTGTTACAACCCTGACGATTGCCGGTGGTACCTATCTTACCCCGCTGCTCTCGTTGTCGGGCGCTACGCCGATCGTGATCGGAAAAACCGGATATGACAACTTTACCGGAACGGTAACCTTGGTTCCCAATACAACAGCTAACCAGGATGCAGCCTTATTACCTACTGCAGTTCAGCCTGGTCCTTTCACAGCTGCATTGAACAATCCTACAACACCGACTGCCGTGAACCTCAACTGGGGTATTCCCCAGGGAATGTACCAGGTGATCTATGATGACGGCACACAGGACAATTTCGCCATCTGGGCCAATGCCAACAACCTCAATGCGTTAAAATTCACGCCACTCTCATGGCCTGTAAAACTTGTTGGCGGTAAAGTAAACCTTGGAACCTCTGCAAACTATCCTTCGAACGCCCTTCCTTTGACCAAATTCAAAATGATGGCTTACAAAGCCGATGGCGCAGGCGGTGTTCCGGGAACAATCATTGACAGTGTTGAAGTCACACCAACCGGTTTTGGCTGGGCGGATTTCTCCTTTGCAGCTCCCATTACCATCACCTCTGGCGATTTCTACCTGGTGATGAAACAGGGTGGCATTCCTCCCCATGCAGCCGGCGTTGGTGTTGATTTAACCAATACCCAGCTTCGCAGCTATTCGAAATTTGTTACCGGTGGCGCACCCTGGATTCCTGCCGCAGGCAACTTCATGATGCGTGCCATCATGCAGGGAACCGGCGGACCGATCCTGGCCGACAATTCCACAGCTAATAAGGAACTCATCACTGCAGGTGCACCTGAAGGCCTCATTTATGAAACCCCGGTTTCAACCGTTACAGGTTATGAAGGTGTTGCCGATTACATGCCTCTTACAATGTCATACCAGGTATGGCGTCTTCAGCAAGGCCAGGAAGGCAACCAGGCTCTCTGGACCTCCATCTGGACCGGCAGCGTCAACACCACTGTTGACAACAGCTGGCCGACTTTGCCGAACGGACCTTACCGCTGGGCAGTTAAAGCCATCTATTCTCCCCCGGGACAGCGTCCTTCCGCACCGACGTTCTCGAACGTTATCGGTAAAGGCTGGACTGCCAACGTAAACGTTTGTGTCACATTAACCTGCGCCGCCAATGCAAAGGCCGGAACAATCGTTAAACTGACCAATTCCGTTTATGCTGATACCAACTATACCAGGACAACCGATACAGCCGGTTGTGTCCATTTCACCGGTGTGTGGAAAGGCACTTACCAGTTACAGGTAATCCGTTTTACGTATCCTGTTTACACGCAGAACGTCACCATCATGGGCGATGCTACCTACAACGTAATGTTGTTGCAGGATGCAGCACCCCCGACCAACCTTGCTGTGAACGATCAGAGCCTGCATGCATCCTGGAGTCCCCCGAGGGCAGTTTTATTCCAGCTTGACGAAAACTTCAGCGCCGGCTTCGCAGCCAACGCCTGGGTAACCAGTGGCGGCGCAAACTGGGGAGTATCAGCCGGCATCGGCAACCCCGCACCGTCAGCCATGTTTAACTGGACCCCGGCGGTTACCAACTACGACCAGTATCTGACCAGTAAGTCACTGGCCGGTGTACATGCACCGCAGATGAAACTCAAATATGACGTCTATCTTGACAACTTTGGTACAACCAATATCAACACACTGGCAGTCGAGCTGTGGAACGGTACAACCTGGACGGTGTTGAAATCATACGACAACCAGGGCGGCAGTATTCCCTGGACATCTGAAACACTGGATATCAGTTCCCAGACACATAACCCGGCCTTCAAAATCCGTTTCCATGCTGGTGGTGCTGATTCTTTTGACATCAACAACTGGAACATCGACAACGTGAAGGTACTGAGCACCGATGGAACCACTGGTCCGAATCCTTGCGTGATCGGTTACAACTTCTATCTGAACAACGTTCTGAGCGGATACACTCCTGACACAACGTACAACATCCCGCCAAACCAGGTTGTTTACGGCCAGACTTACCAGGCTTGCGTCAAAGCCGTTTACGGCAGTGGCTACAGCCCGCAGATCTGCGTTACTTTTACGGCTCATTACCTCTATCCTGCCCGCGACCTGGTGGTTACAGGCATCGAATGCAACGCATATTTGAGCTGGAAGAAACCGGTTACGATGGGCGATGCACCGCATATTCCTTATTTTACAGGTCTTGTGGAACATTCTGCTTCAACTACCGGACGTGCTCCGATCAATCCAAAAGCTGTAACAGAAGTTCTGACTGATCAGCCGCTTGGATCCATCGCTTTTGGTATCAATGCATCTACGACCAACACCATCAACTTTGATGTGAATAATGTTGCGGGTATGACCGTCATTGCTCCGCTACCGAATACCACTGATTTCTGGCACGATGTTGAAATGCCTGCAAATCAAACGGATATTGGGTATGCTATCCGCGACGGAAGCGATCACCTCTATAAAGTTATCAGGGCAACCGGCGCCTTCACCGACCTCGGAAGCATGGGCAACGGAACAACCGACCAGATGCTTGACCTCGCAATCGACGGCAGCAATGGTGATATTTACGGAGTTTCTTCCGCTTCACTTACCACTGATAAACTCTGGAAGATCAATCCTGCAGTTCCAAGTGCCACGTTGGTCGGAACAACTGTCAACTCAGCAGGTATGATCAGTCTTGCAGGCGACAAGCTTGGCAACATCTATGGATATGACCTCGTAAACGACAGGTTCTACTCATTGAACAAGACCACGGGTCTTGCCACGATTGTTGGTCCTCTTGGCTTTGATGCCAACTACGGACAGTGCATGTTCTTTGACGAGACAGCCAACAAAATCACCATGGCTGCTTATAACAATACAGCCGGCCAGGGTCAGATCCGTACGGTTGACGTCACAACAGGTGCTTCAGTCGTATTAAGTACCACACCGAACCAGATTGCCGGTGCAACTCTTCCTGTTACCACAAGCGGTGGCGGCGGCGGAACACCTGCAGGTCTTATTGGTTACAACATCTATCGCGGTGGAGTCTTCATCCACTACAACCCGCACCAGGATTCACTCACCTATTATGATTACGGTCTGAACCCGGGAACCTACAAATATGATGTGAAGGCCAAGTATAACCTTACCACCTACGGATTCCCCGGCCAGTTTGGCGAATCACTGGGCAACACCTTAGGCGAACAGACTGTCACGCTGAATTGCGGCACACCGCTGCCATTCTACGAACCATGGGATGCCGGAACAT
>JBAXDH010000119.1:0-11172 GCA_037141055.1 bacterium
TTGTTCGTTACTATAGTTTCAGTAAATTTACCCACTCAGATTGGCAAAGTGCCATTTTTTTGCACTTTGCCCGGTTGCGATGAATCACCTTTTTTAATACAAAGTTCTGAAGCATACTGGCAAACTCCCGGGCTGAATTCTGTTCGCCCGTCCATGCGGAAGGAAAACTTTCCTTTGTGCACGGTATCCCCCGATAAAACTGAAAGGTCGGCTGCACCCGGAGATTCGAATGACATGGATAAAAGGGTTTTAACAGAGCTCCGGGCATCCACGATCTCAACCAGCGAATCACGGATGGCATAATTGTCAGCTGATTGTCCGGGCGCCAGGGTGGTACTGATAAAACATTCGTAATTGTACCCGCCAAAGGTGATCCACGGCTCATCCGGCCTGAAATATTTTACCAGTTGCTGGTGATGGTTCCCGAGCAGCGAATCAAGAGGAACCTTGGATTCATTGGCCCCGAAATGCGCGTCCCAGACAAGCAGCGATCCCGCCGGGATGGTGTCGAGGTATTTCGCATCGCCGAACAGGTGCACCAATGCCGGTTTCTGATAGGGATCGGCACCAAGATAGTACGGCACATTGTTGTCGGTGTAATAGATCTGGCGGCTGGCGTATGGTGATGTCCCGATCCATGCTACCGCTTCTTTGATCGTTTTCTCCTCCGGAGTAAGGGGGAACGGGTTAGCATATTTCATCCAGGGTGTGACCGCCACCGCAGCGATGGTCAGCGCCAGGAATGTGTAACTCATCCAGGGCTTTTTGCCGATAATTGCATCCAGTGCCTCGAATCCTTTCAGGGCAACAAGAGCTGCCACAGGCATCACTGCAGCCAGCACGCGCTCCAGTCCCATCGAACCTCCCATCGCTTTCCAGAACAGCACGGAATGAAAGACGAAGTAAAGAATAAACGGCCCCAGTGCCAGGAACGCAAGCAAATGAACCCGGTGCCTGGTCACTTCATCCTTTGAAAACAGGTCGCGAACCATGGCAAGGATGCCGCCAAGGAAGAGAAGTTCAAGCGGCAGCCCCAGGGTGGAATCCCGGCTTTCGAAAAAATGCCAGAGGCTCCCGGCCTTGTTATAGATGGGATGATGGTAGGTGACGGGGTAGGGGAATTGAGTGAAGACCCAGAAAATGTCCTTGTAATAAAAACTTCCCAGGATGCTGAAAAAGATCACGCCGGTTGCCAGGAATGGCAATGCCTTGAATTGTCTTGCCCAAATGAGTGCCAGGAAGAATAATGGCAGCAGGATAAATCCTTCGGTACGGGCGAAGGGAAGGAACGAAATCACAATGGCCGATGCACGGTAATCTCCGCGGATAAAAAGAAAAACAGAGGCCATCAGCACGAAACTGAAGAGGATTTCAGTGAGGGCCGTGGGCATCATCATGAAGTAGAGCGGGGTGAAACATACGAAAATAATGACCGCGAAAGCATGCCTGATATTCAGCATCGTTGCAATGCGAAAAGCGAACCATGCGGTGGCCAGTCCAAGGAGAATATTGAGCAGTTTGGCCCCCGTTAGTCCGAATTGGGCAAAAGGAGCCGAAAGGATCGTGTAGAGCGGACGGCCCCAGGAATTCAGGAAAAGATGCGGATATTTAAACGCATAATGTGATATGAGGTAATGTGTAATGTTGTCGGCACCTCCGAAATATCCTTCGGATAACATCGAAAGTATCACCAGGAAAATAAACAGGAAGGCGAGGATAAACAGTGGAAACTTTTGTTTGATATAACCCGTCATGATATATTCTGTTGGGAATGTGCACAAAGATAGAAAAGGAGCACAAACAGCTTTCAAATTTCCATAGATTTGTACCGGATTTCTGCTACTTTTCACAGGTTTATGCGCTGGTTCAGGGTTACTTTCCTTTTTATCCTTCTGGTGGTTCTGATAACCCCATCCCTGCAATCCGTATTTCATGCAATCAAAGAGCCTCCCCTGAAAGGATACTATCATCAGAGTGCGCTTCCCTCACTGAAACTGTTTACCTGGCGAAAATGGTTTTCCTCTGCTTTTCAGGATGAATTCTCCGCAAGGGTGAACGACCATTCCGGATTCCGGGTATCGATGATCCGTATAAGCAATCAGTTCGATTACAGCCTGTTCGGGATCATTCATACCAAAGGATTTATCAGTGGAAAACAGGATTACCTCTTCGAGGAGGACTATATTCATGAGTACACCGGCGAATATTTTATCGGCAAAGCGGCTATCGACAAGAAACTCGCGCGATTGAAAAATGTTGCAGACAGCCTGCGGGCGCATCACATTCCGTTGCTGCTGGTATTCGAGCCGGGAAAGGCGAGTTTTTACCCCGGCTTCATTCCATCCCGGTTCCATCCCGAAAAACGGGCACTGACCAATTATGATTACATGACCCGGCGGTCGGCAGAGCTGGGCATCAGCTTTCTTGACCTAAACCGCTGGTTTTTGATGATCAAAGATTCATCGCGGCATCCGTTGTTCCCGCGTTACGGCATGCACTGGAGCCTTTATGGTGTACCTTTTGCCGTGGATACTCTTGCGCGTACGATTGAAAGGGCTACAGGACGAAAGTTGCCGTCTTTCACAAAAACGCCGCTTGTTGAATCGGATATTCCCATTGGCACGGATAACGACATCAGCGAATTGCTCAACCTGGCCTGCCCGCTGAAATCAACGCCGGGAGGTTATCCGACCATCAGGTTTGCACCAGGGCAAACCGGCACGCTCAACGCACTGGTAATTGCCGACAGTTATTATATCAACATTGCTGAAACATATGGCCGCGGGTTGTTTAAATCCCAGGATTACTGGTACTATAACCGGAAGATGTACCCCAACCAGAACAACGATCCCCCCGAATATGTCGATAAAACCAATCTTCGGACAAAATTGGAATCATACAGCGTGATTTTACTGATGGCCTCGGAAATCAACCTGCATTGCGGTTTCTGGAATTTCGCCGATGAAGCGTTCCTGGCCTTTCACCCGGAAGTAAAGGATCCGCTCATCTACGGCATTGAAAACACCATCCGGAACGAACGTGAATGGTTCCGGTTCATGGTGAATAAATCACGCATTCAGTCGAGGCCGCTCGAGGAGATGATCAGGGAAGATGCCGAATATGTGTTCAGGACGAACTACAACGACCTTCAGGGAAAAGGCTACTGGGATTCCGTTTATCACCTGGCATTCGACATTAAAAGTGACGCTGCCTGGTTTTCCCAGGTTAAAATAAAGGCGCAGGAGCGCAACATCACTATCGATTCGATGCTTTTGCTCGATGCCATTTATTCCTACGGAGAATCTAAAAAAAGTCACTAAATTTGTATTGCATCAACGGGATCAACACCATGAAAACCATCGTCCTATATCCGGCGCTTGCGCTGACCATTTTATTCGGAGCCGGGGTCTTTGCACAAGACCTTCCGTACATGAAAGGGTTGGAGCCGGTATCGCTCACACAGCAGGAACTGTTTGTGCTTTCGAACATCCCGGAACTGCAGTTGCCCGAATCTTACAAAGGCCCGAATGCACCGCTTTTGCCGATCAGCATCGACAACTCCGTCCAGCCCTATTTCCGTCCCATCACAGCCCAGTCGGGATACGAATGCGGACAATCGTCGGGAATTGCCTTCAATTTTACGTACGAAATCGACCGTGCCCGCGGAGTGGCAGCCAACCTTGCAGCAAACCAGTATCCTACCCACTTCACATGGGATTTCCTGAACAATGCCAACAACTACCAGGGCGCCAGCTTCTTTGATTCCTGGGAAATCATAAAGGCCTGCGGCAACATGAATGTGACAGACTATGGAGGAGGTCTGAATACTGGAGGATATACCCGCTGGATTTCCGGGTATGATAAATATTACAACGGCATGGCGAACCGGATCAATTATGTGAGGGGAATCCGCGTGGATAACCCCGAAGGACTGCAAACCCTGAAATACTGGTTGTATGACCATCTTGAAGGTGCATCTGTCGGCGGTGTCGGAAACATTTACGGCCAGTACTTCTCCCCGCCGGTCTCCACCCTGCCGTCGGGAACACCCGAGGCGGGAAAATATGTGCAGACGTTCTGGGGCGGAAGCCCGTCGCATGGCTGGACCATATGCGGCTACAACGATTCCATCCGGTATGATTTCAACGGCGACGGGCAATATACCAACAATGTCGACATCAATGGCGACGGGGTTGTTGACATGCACGACTGGGAAAAGGGAGCGTTGAAATTTGCCAATGGGTATGCAGGGGTGGGCTGGGGAAACTCAGGCTTTTGCTACACCATGTACAAGAACCTGGCCGATAACATGGGGTATGGCGGAATATGGAACCACACCATTTATGTGCTGGATGTAAAAAATACATGCGCCCCGAAACTCACCATGAAGGTTGCCCTGAAGCACACCTCACGGAATAAAATTAAAGTAACTGCCGGGGTGAGTACGGACCTGGCAGCAACTCTTCCGTCGTACGTTCAGGAATTCCCGATCTTCAACAACCAGGGGGGCGACCTTTTTATGCAGGGGGGGACTACCGAAGCCGACAAAACCATTGAGTTCGGGCTCGACATTACGCCGCTTATAAACCAGGTGAACAGCAGCCAGCCTGCAAAATATTTCCTGCAGGTGCAGGAAACCGATCCTTCCGGCAGCGCAACCGGTGAGATCGTCGGGTGGTCGCTCATCGATTATAATGGAACCGTCCCTGTTACCACCACCTATTCCGGTTCGAACGTTCCGATTCAGGACAATGCTGTTACGCGGCTCAGCCTCAATTACACGTTCAACCTCATTAAACCCGCCATTACAAGCAATGCCCTGCCCCCGGCGCAACTATATCAGCCATACAACGCGACGCTCACTGCGAGCGGAGGAACCCCTCCGTACCTTTGGGATGCAAAACTCAACTACCCCGAAACGACCAGTCCCGCCACCTTTCCGGCGGTAACAGCCCAGCAGCTGTCGCTCACGAACAACAATACAGGCTATGCAGTCAAAACCCTGGATTTTAACTTCCCGTTTTATAAAAAGAGCGTCAACAAGATCTATGTTTATGCCGACGGGTATATCCTCTTCGACGATCAGCCGTATACATGGCCGTACCTGTATGATAAAATGCTCCTGTTCAAACAGACAGGCATCCTGTCTCCGTTCATGAGCGATCTGGCGATCTATCCGTCAAGCAGCCAGGGAATCTGGTACGAAGGCAATTCGACTTATGCCATCATCAGGTGGAAAGCATCGCTTTACAACATGCAGGGAAGCACCAACCTGAACTTTGCCGTGAAAATCTATCCCAACGGAACCATCGAGTATTTTTATGGCGATATGACCTTTCCTCCGGGCACCACGTGGACCGGGGGGCTGTCGTCAGGAGATAACAAGAATTACCAGTTTACATCACTTCACAACGGACCCTCCGTTACAAGCAACACCCTGGATAAATTCACCACATGCGGGTTTCCTCCTGAAATGCAGATTTCGGAGGACGGGCATTTTACGGGCACGCCAACGTATTCTTACCAGAATCTCCCGGTCAAATTCCAGGTGACGGACAACAACAACATATCATCAACCAAAATATTGTATTTCAGCACGTTTGGTTTGCTGATCAATCAAACGATCGTTTCCGGGGGCGACAGCCTGATCGAATTCGGCGAAACTGCGAACATGACTCTCAGTATCAGCAATATAGGCAGTCAGAACATGATCCAGATCGTTTTTTCCCTGACGGAAACAGATCCCTATATCACGCTGACAGACAGCATCGAAACGGTGGCTCAACTCACGGGGGGGCAAAACATGACCCTGACCAATGCATTCACCTTCAAAGTAGCGCCCGACATACCGGATTACCACACTTTCACGCTCGTTCTCCATGTCATGTCGCAGGGGCAGGGTTTCCAGCGGCCGCTCGATCAGGTGGCCCATGCACCGGTATTCAGGGTGACCGGGACCCGGTTTGAAGATGGCGACAATGGCAGACCCGACCCGGGCGAAAGTGCAGATTTCCTGGTTACTTATAAGAACATGGGTAGTGCCAAGGCTTCCATAATTAATGTCATGCTGACCTCGCTCGATACAAACCTTACGTTCAACATCGGTTCGGCCGGTATGAATCTGCTGAAACCCGATTCATCGAAGACGCTTACGTTTCACGCAACAGCGGGCAATTCTGCCCCCATGGAGCATTTGTTCCTGATCAGGGATGATCTCACCGCGAATAATAACTATGCCATGGCCGACACGCTGTACCTTTTTTCCGGGGATATCGTCGAGGATTTTGAAACCGGGAACTTTAATAAATTTCCCTGGTATGGTACCGGGCAGTGGCCCTGGTACATTGAAACCGGCGTAAAATATGAAGGAAATTTCAGTTCCCGCACCGCGTTGATCACCGATAACGCGGAATGTGTTCTGAACATCAGTGGCCGCATCCTGGCCGCCGGTGAGGTGAGCTTCTACAAATATGTTTCGTGCGAACACGATCCCAGCGGCAGCAAGAATTATGATTACCTGGCATTTTTCATTGATAATTTTGAAATTGCACGGTGGGACGGGATCATTGAATGGACCAAGGAGACATTCCCGGTCCCCGCAGGGTATCACACCCTCTCATGGGTTTACCATAAGGACTATTCCGTGGCAGCAGGCTGGGACGGATGTTTGCTCGATTATATCAAACTCCCGCTCCTCGAAGGCACCGTGCCAATCCTTTCGGTCACACCACCCTCGATTGAGAAAACCCTGCCAACGGGACAAAACACGACTGAGGCGGTTAATGTTACGAACCTGGGCGGCGGAATATTGAATTATGCCGTGATGGTTTTCGATACGGTTGCCAATAAAAAAGACGAACCGGCAGACAATCTCACCGGGTCGTTTGTAACCTGCGGAACCGAAGGATTTGTCCCCGGGCAGGCGGTCAGCTGGATGTTCACCGTTCACAATCAAAGCGCCGACAATGAATACATTGAAAATGTAAAACTCGATTTTCCGCCGGGTGTAGTACTGAACAGCGCCACCAATTTTTCCGGCGGATCGCTGGGAGAACTCCTTTTCCAGGGTACAACCGGCAACGGTGCATCAATGAACTGGCACGGCGAAAGCACCGGCGGACGGGGTGTGCTCAAACCCGGCGAAACAGCAGTCGCCACCGTAACGGGAACGATCGGCGAACCTTTCTACCACGATGTTTTCGTAGTGTACCAGGTGCGCGGCGACAGCCTGGGTGCAATGCCACACGCACAGCCCGGGAATATTAAAATCAGGAATTTCGGGTTGCCGAATTCCTGGGTTACCCTGACCAATGCCACAGGTAGCCTGATGCACAACCAGTCGGGAATAGTTCTGGCAAATATCAGCGCGGCGGGCCTTGTCCCCGGAACATACCAGTGCAGCCTGGTCGTACATGATATGTACAACAACAGCCGCATAATTCCGGTCACCCTGCACGTAACGTTCCCGGTGGAAGCGGGCGGGCAGAAAGCGGCCGCGACCGGTCTCCTGGGAAATTTTCCCAACCCGTTTTCGGGGGAAACGCAAATCAGGTATAACCTGGATCGAAATTGCCCGGTAACCCTCGGGATATGGTCCATGCAGGGAACTCCTGTAAGAACCTGGAATTTTAATTCGCAGGCAGCCGGGACTCATACACAGGTATGGGACGGCAAAGATGACGGAGGTCATGAAGTTCCGTCGGGCGCTTATACCTGCCGCATCAGGGCCGGCGATTTCCCTGGAACGCAGAAAATGATCCTGATCCGGTAAACGCAGGTGCATGAATAAAAGAAACAAGAGACTGCTCATCTACAGCCTGCTGCTGCTGTTTGCCATTGTGATCCTGGCCCTCGGGCTGAAACATTTTCCTTTTACCAAACTCGTTAAAATGCCGGCGGGTTCGGAGAAGGAATTCGTGAATCCTGAAAAGATACCAACCCTTGCGCCGCATACGCTCTATTATGATTTTGAGGTCGCACCCGGAAAAGAATTACCCGGCGGATTTTATAAAGGAATAGCCCATTCAGGGGAATATTCCGTAAAGGCATTCGGCCAGAACAGCTTCAGCGTCGCGGTTGAGCGAACGGCCGGTGAGATCGGGGTCGAAAACCTGAAGGCAGTGGCAATCAGCGCATGGATTTATGTCTTCCCGACGAAAAAAGATGTGAAAGGAAGCCTGGTTTTTACAGCATCCAACGAAGTTGGGGTAAACGTCTGCTGGCAGGGCATCGGAATTGTTGAACCTGAAGTTCCCCGGGGAAAGTGGTTTAAGATCAGCAAATACTTCGACCTTACAAGCGTTCCGTTTAAGCCCGGTTATAAGCTCCAGGTCTATTTCTGGAACAACAGCGGCACCGACATCCTGGTCGATGATTATTTCATTGCTTTCGGCGGGGCAATCGACCGCCGCGGCGATTCTGCAAGGGTCGACATGACCAAACCTGCCGGGTTTGTGCCGAAGTTTAATTATCCTCCATTCCCGGTTTCGCTGTTAGAGAAAGAAACCATTGCAGGGGGCATCGATCCTGCCGAAATCGGCCGGGATGACCTGGTTGTTTCCGGCGATTTTTTCAACAACGGCAATCCTGGTTTAATCGTTGTGCACAAAGACGGAAAACCGTCTGCATATGCATATTCCGGGGAAACCAGCGGGTTCAGGAAAGTCGTGCTGGATAACCCCGCCGCCTTTGCTGCGGTCGGAACGGTAAAAAACATGCTGAAAGGAAAGTTCCTGCCAGGCATGCTGCGTGATCAGCTGTTGATTGAGGGCGACAAGGGCTGGCTGATCGCAGAGGTCATCTCCATCGAAAATATAATTAAAACCTCCGACGCACCGGGGGCCGGGGTGAGAATCCTCTGGAAATCCGGTGATCCTGCCGCATCCATCCATGCAGGTGATTTCAACGGCGACCGCCGGTCGGAAGTTCTCATGATTTCACGGAACGGAACATGGAAGGTGATGGCATTCCAGCAGGCCGGCAAAACCGGCGGCACATGGAAAGTTTTGAACCGGGATGAAGTAAACCCGGTAAAACAGTGGGACCGGGCAACCCAGGAGGTCGGAATATCCGTTGGAAGATTTCTGCCGGGACTGGCACAGGAAGTTGTGCTGACGGTGACCAGGAACCTCGCGGATGGGAAATATGCCTATTCACTGTCGCGGCTTAACCTGGCCGGGAAAGGATGGGAGCCGCTTTTTACAACCAAACCGGACCATTCCGGGAGAACCATCGGGCTGGATACCCTCAAGCCATCTGACCTCATATTTACTGCCTCGGGCAAAGGCAATAAAGTCAATGTTTACCGCTATAACCGCGACTGGCGGTACGATCTGAAGGAAATCAGGTTCAACGATTCAACGTTCTCCATTGTTTCCGCCGTGGATTTCCATGGCTACGACCGGGATCAAAATCCGAAATATTATGAATCCCTGAAGTTGGTGCCGGGATGCTGCCTGGTTCCCGGGATCACTTCCATTATGGCAATTGGCCATGTTTCAAAAACCCGGAAATACCAGGACATACTTCCCGATTTTGTACACTTTTACGCACTTCCGGAAAATAAATAAACACATTCCATGGCTCCATTCCAAAGATATATCCTCTGGCTGACCTTGTTTCCTGCATTGCTGGTATCGTGCGGGCAACCGGCAAAGTCGCCCGAAGTTGCGAGTGACATGTTTGTGGTGAAGGATTTCAATCCGACCGTCAACTGGAAACAGGGACAGACTCTATTTCTCGACTATTCACTTGCGATCAAAGAAGGCTTTGTTATTCCGGGGATGCAGCAGGCGGAAGGCGGTTTTTTCAACATGGAATTCAAATTAAAAAACACGGGAAAGGCACCCCTGAATTTTTCATTCAAAATTTACTACCAGAACGAATCCTATAAATTTCCAGAAAGTGATCCGGCCGACAGCACGCGCCAGCACCCGGATGCCTGGGAAAATTTTTACGGCAGCTGGGAAGATTCTTCCAGAACTTTTGCTGAAACCGGAATCATCCAGGCTGATAATGAGTTTCATTCCATTCAAAGCAGTTTCCGGATCGTGGGGAATCCGCGTAATGAGCATCAGTATTTTGAGAATGGTAAAAATGACCGGTGGAAACGCAATCCGCGGGTCGGTAATTACAGCTTCATGCTGGTTGTTACCACGGCGGAAAATATACAGGAAAAACGAATCCCCTTGCAGGTGCTTGATATCGCCGCTAAAAATGAACAGGGCTATGTGAACCCTTACTTTTATTTTCTCTACGGGCCCGGAAAATCATTGAAAAATACTATTGTCCAGAAGTTTCCCGGCATGCTGAAAGTCGTGGCCAATCCCGATCCCGGGGCGGGGATCTACATCAACCCTTCTGCGTATTCAAAAGAGGAAGCGGCGAAATCAAAAACAGCCGGTTGCGGCCAGGACCCGGCGCTGTACAATACCGCAGCCTTCGAGCAGTTCGTTCATTTTGTTGACCCTTCCACGAAATGGAACAACATTCCCGTGATTGCCGATGTGCTGGGCGATAATTATTCGCGGATGGATTATAACTGGAACAAACGGTATTACCGCCAGGAGGAACTGGTCGCCATTACTGCTTCGGTTGCACAACGCCCCTGTGAAACAGTTATTTCCGACCCGGAAAACCATTCCATCACCCTGAGAAATCCGGCATCGGAATTCGGAAAATGGAAGAAAGAGAACGCGGGGGTGATCACCCGCCACGGGATGACGTTCGGAAAATATACCGTCAAATGCAAACTGACGGAATTGCTGAATAAAAGCAACATGTGGAACGGGCTTACCAACGCAATCTGGCTGATCACCCAAAGCCAGGCTGAATGGAATTTCAGGCGCAGCTGCAACAACAACGGCTATATGGCCAACTATTACGGCGGACAGCAGGACCAGCGGGTTAAGAGCGTGGGCTATTCTGAAATCGATTTTGAAATCCTGAAAACGGTTCCCTATTGTCCTTCGTGGGTGTTGCCGCCTGCATACAGCAACGGCATCGATGACCAGTCAAACGTGCAGAACTGGAATGTGCCCTTTCCTGAGGAGATACTGGCCGATGATGATAAAATCATTGTTTCGTGTACCAACTGGGACATGGCCTGCTGGCAGCCTTCCGAATTTCACGATGGATGTTACCCGCTGCGGTATGAGGACAAGACATACTGGA
>JBAXDH010000120.1:0-11106 GCA_037141055.1 bacterium
CTTTTCTAAAATCAATCCTCATTATGTTACCCACTCAAAGTGACAAAGAACCAAATAAGTATTCTTTGTTGCGGAATCCAGCCCTTTTGACCTTTAATTCCTGTTGTGTAACCTATGTGCTCTATTGTGTCTATTGTGGTCGCTTTTATGATGCATAGCAAATTAACGCTTACCTTTGCAAATCAACATAAACTTCCAAATACTCTGAATTCATGAAACAATTGGCCATAATAAGTTTTTTCATCCTGTTTTCGTTCAGCCTCTTTTCCCAGGAACAACGGCATGTTGTCTTTCTGAAGAACAAGGATAACAATCCATATTCATTATCAAACCCCGGGGCTTTTCTTAGCCAGCGCGCACTCAACCGTCGTGCAAAATCGAACATCACGATCGACTTCAAGGATCTTCCGGTAACCCCCTCATACGTCACCCAGATTGCCGCGACAGGTGCCCCTGTGGTATATGCACTCAAATGGTTCAATGCAGTCGTTGTCAACACAAATGATCCTGCATTACTTATGGCCATCGAAGCACTTCCGTTCGTTGATCACATCGACCAGGTTATGAAGGACCATCCTGTTGCCACACCTGTAAAGCAGGGCTTCCAGTCGGCGCAGGGAATCCCACCGTACATGGTCACCATGCCAATCACGGCTGCAATTGTAAAATCCTCAACCGTGATTAATTACGGACAGGCTTACAACCAGGCACACATGATCGCCGTCGACGGCCTGCACAGCCTCGGTTATACAGGCGAAGGAATGATGATCGCCGTGCTGGATGCCGGGTTTTACCATGCCGACCAGATCGCTGCCTTTGACAGCCTTTGGATCAACAACCAGATCCTTGGAACGCGCGATTTCAGCATCCCCGGAAACAATGTGTTTGGCGACAACATGCATTCTCATGGCATGAGTGTACTGTCTACCATGGGTGCAAACCTCCCCGGACAGATGGTGGGAACAGCCCCACACGCCTCGTTCTGGCTCCTCCGCACCGAGGTTGCCGAGACTGAATCGCTGGTTGAAGAGTACAATTGGGCAGCTGGTGCCGAATTTGCCGACAGTGTCGGGGCAGATGTGATCAACTCCTCCCTTGGATACACCACGTTTGACAATCCCGTTTTCGATCATACCTATGCGGATATGAACGGGAATACGACTCCCATCACCCGTGCAGCCGACCTGGCCTGCAGCCGGGGCATCCTGGTGGTAAACAGCGCGGGGAACGAAGGAGGAGGATCCTGGCAATATATCGGCGCCCCTGCCGATGGCGACAGCGTGTTTTCAATCGGAGCAGTGAATTCTTCCGGTTTTTATGCCTCATTCAGTTCAACAGGTCCGACATCCGACGGCAGGACAAAACCCGATGTTACCGCCCAGGGAGAAGGGACAACAGTCATCGGCCAGTGGGGTGGCGTTGGCCAGGGCAGTGGCACATCGTTTTCCTCTCCCGTCACAGCCGGAGCGCTGGCATGCCTTTGGCAGTCAACCCTCGCTTTTTCCGCCGATCAGATCCGCGCTGCAGTAAGGGGTACGGCTTCGATGGCCTCTGCGCCAAATCAGCAATACGGCTGGGGAATCCCGAACATGATGAATGCACGGGCAACACTTTCCACACCCGAGTCTGCCTCCATCCCTCAAAATAAATACATACTCAGGCCGGTTCCTTTTTCATCTTCTCCTGTCCTCAGCGGCGAGCTGGAGAGCCCTGAAACCATTCAAATCGAAATCCTGTCAGTAACCGGTCAGCAACTGACCTCCGGGACCTTCCGGGTTCAGAAATCCTCCGCCATCACCCTGGATGAATTCAACGCTTTTCCTGCCGGGATCTATTTCCTGCGAATTTCATCCGGTTCTTCAACCCAGGTGATCAGGGCAGTAAAAATATAAGGTTTGATCAGGAATTTATATGGTCTTGCCGAAATTTTTATTTGGGCAGGTCAACATGTACTATATTTGGATTTGATATAAACCCCAGATCCGTATGAAAAATTTCCTGATCCTGTTGATTTCCTGTCTGCCATTTATTGGCTTTGCACAGGTTTCTTTCAATCCGCCGTCAACCGCAAAAATACCGGTTGTGGATACCCTGCACGGGTTCCTGCTCACCGATAATTACCGCTGGCTCGAAGATAAAACCGATCCAAAAGTGGTGGAGTGGACAAAAGCACAGCACGAATACACGGTACAATACCTGAATTCCACGCAGAAAACGCATCCGGGGCTCCGCGATGAGATTGCAGCCTTCATCGACATGGACTACGAAGGACCGCTGAGCAAAGAGGGCAAACGCGTGTTCCAGACCATTAAAAAGAAGGGGGACAAGCAATCGTCGGTTTATACCATTCTGGATGGCAAAAAGGTTCAGATATGGGACCCTGTGAAACTCGACACTTCAGGCAAGACGTCAACAACCTCCGTTCAATATACGTACGACGGGGAACGTGCTGCGGTGAGCGTCCAGAAAAGCGGGGCGGAAATCTCCACGACCTACATCATCGACACCCGGTCCGGGAAAATTCTTTACCCTGCCCTCGAAAACACCTTCGGCTACCAGTGGACCAAAGACCAGCAACATGCCTATTTCACCATTCGCAGCCAGGCCGATGTTGACAAACAGCTGCCATTGAAGACCTATTTATGGAAAGTCGGGGATCCTGTTGATAAAGCTCAATTCATTGGTACCACCAACGATGCGAAAGACTCCTGGTATATTTATGACAACCGGTACAGCACCGTGACTTTTTACGGGGAAAGTAATTTTAACTCCAATGCCTGTAAAATGCGGACGACCGGCACAAATGACGAGGGCCGGCTTATTTATGAAAGCAAGGAATTCCAGGCATACCCGTGGGCCATTGGCGATAAGCTTTATGTGCTTACCAATGATCATGCCCCGAATTACCGCTTCATGGTGACCGATAAAGACAAACCGGAATTTAAAGACTGGAAGGTCCTCATTCCTGAAGGGCCTACCGTGCTTCAAAACGTGGAGGTGCTCAAAGACGGCAGGCTGATCGTACAGGACAAGCAGGACATTCAGAGCAGGCTGACTCTGTGCGATGCAAACGGGAAAAAGATCAAATCCATCGAATTGCCTGAAATCGGAAATGTGAGCAGCGTAAGTTTCGACCGCGAAGAGGATTCCGTTTACATCTACATGAGCACGTTTACTTCCCCGGGGAAAATGTACGTGGCTTCGCCTTCCAATTTCAAATGGCGGTTGTATTATTCCCGGACAATGCCGATCGATATGAGCAACATCACCGGCGAGATAAAATTTTATTATTCAAAAGACAGTACACGTGTTCCATGCCTTGTGGTTCACAGGAAGGATATGAACCTCGACGGCAATAACCCGGTGCTTCTGACTGCTTACGGTGGTTTCAGGATCGGCATCTCCCCCGGTTATTACGGGTACTATGCCGCATTCATCAACCGCGGAGGGGTGGTGGTTGAGCCGGGCATCCGCGGTGGGGACGAATATGGCGAAAAATGGCACGAAAACGGCATGTTGCTGAACAAGCAGAATTGTTTCGACGATTTCAACGCTTGTGCCGAATGGCTTATTAAGGATAAATATACCAACTCCGCGAAAATTGTGGCCGAAGGCGGCAGCAACGGAGGTTTGCTGATGGGAGCCATCGCAACACAGCGGCCCGATCTTTACAAGGCCGTTGTATGTGCAGTGCCATTGCTTGATATGGTAAGGTTCCATAAATTCCTGATCGCCCGGTACTGGATCCCCGAATATGGGTCATCTGACAATGAAGCTGATTTCAGGAACCTGCTGGCCTATTCGCCATACCAGCACATCAGGCAGGGAGTCAACCTGCCCACCATGCTGGTGAGAACCGGTGCCAACGACAGCCGTGTGGATCCGCTGCATGCCAAAAAATTCACCGCAGCGCTGCAGAACAATCCCGGGCAGATCAACCCCATCCTGTTGTACATCGACTACAATGTGGGCCATGGTTCGGGCCAGGCCACCAAGCAACGGATCGACAACATCATGGTGGATTATGAGTTCCTGCTGAACCAGCTGGGGATGTAGAGATTTTTTTTTCAAAAAACTTGACTTCCGTCTCAAATTGTAGTATTATTGCAAAGTCATTTTGATATCAATTTGATATTATAAACTTTATTCACCATGGAAAAAGAGAAAGTCAGTTCAACATCATCGGGATACATGAGTATCCTTGTCATATTCGCATTAATAGGGTTCGGGATCGGACGGTTGTTACTGTTCGAACACTCAGTTCTCGGCATTATTTTATCAATGGCCTGTTTTGCAGCCGCCCTGTTCATCTCTATGGGGCTGATCGTGGTCAACCCCAATGAATCGATGTTGCTGGTTCTGTTCGGGGAGTATAAGGGAACCATCAAATCCAATGGTTTCTTCTGGGTCAACCCGTTTTTTGTAAAAAAGAAAATTTCACTTCGCGCACGCAACCTTAACCGCGAACCGATTAAGGTTAATGACAAGCTCGGCAATCCGATCATGATCGGATGTGTGCTGGTTTGGAGGGTTCGCGACACCTTCAAGGCAGCTTTTGAAGTGGATGATTTTGCCCACTTCGTTGACATTCAGAGCGAATCGGCCACCCGGAAACTGGCCGGTCATTACGCTTACGACAATTTCGATGATGAGCAAAAGGAGATCACCCTGCGTGCCGGCGGGGAAGAGGTTCACCTGGCCCTTGAACATGAACTTTCGGAACGCCTGAAAATGGCCGGTATCGAAGTGCTTGAAGCCCGCATAAGCTACCTGGCCTATGCTTCGGAAATCGCCGGCGCAATGTTGCGCCGTCAGCAGGCAACGGCAGTCGTTGCAGCACGGACAAAAATCGTGGAAGGCGCCGTGAGTATGGTCGAACTGGCATTGAACGCTCTGAGCAAAAAGCAGATTATTGACCTCGACGAAGACAAGAAAGCATCGATGGTGAGCAACCTGATGGTGGTTCTCTGCTCAGATAAGGATACGACACCGGTGGTAAATACCGGGACATTGCACCAGTAAACAACCCATGGCAGGTAAAAAGGTATTCATGCTCCGGGTGCTTCCGGAAATGTACGAGTCGCTCGAAAAATGGGCTGCCGACGAGTTCCGTTCCGTGAACGGCCAGCTCGAATGGGCCATTGAAAAGGCGTTAAAGGAAGCCGGGCGAATGCCGAAAAAAGTCTCTCCTCCCTCGAATGATAACCCTGTACAAACAAACAACGCCGATGTTTAACAACAATATTACAGGCCTTTTTATCAGGAACCGGGCCGAAAAGGCAGGTCGTCCAACCGTTCGGCCGGAAATGTCGCCTGTCGACTGGCTCCTCGAGGCATTTGCGTTGATTGGGATACTGGGGTTCCTTGGATTTGTAATTTATCAGTACCCGCGACTTCCCGAAAGCATTCCATCCCATTTCAATGGTGCAGGCATGCCCGATGATTATTCATCGAAATCTTCAATTTTGGCGCTGCTCGGAATCGGCATGTTCATCTATGTTCTTATGAGTCTGATCGCACTTGTTCCGCACCAGTTCAACTTCACGGTAAAGATAACACCCCAAAATGCCCTGAAACAATATACCATGGCGATTAGGCTCATCCGGTATCTGAAAGTTGTCATCATATGGTTGTTTTTCTACATCAGTTACGCGACTGTCAGGGTTGTAGCAAAGGAGGATTCCGGGCTTGGGGCATGGTTTATGCCAATAACGCTGGCGGGGATACTTGTACCGGTAATTGTTTATATTATTCTTGCCGGCAGAAAACGGTAACCTGCCACCTTTCGGGCACCCTCAATAATTCAGCATGTCTTCGCGCCATTTGCAGCGAAAACCACCTCTCAGAGAAGGAGTTTCGCCTGCTTTTTCCTACTTTTGCAAAAAATCCTGAGAATGAATTTTATTGAAGAACTCCGCTGGCGGGGAATGATCCATGATGTTACACCGGGAACGGAAGAACAACTGCAGAAAGAAAGTACCTCCGCATACATCGGTTACGATCCCACAAGCGATTCACTTCACATCGGCAACCTGGCTTCGATCATGATGCTCGTTCACCTGCAGCGTGCAGGCCACAAGCCTTATGCACTGGTCGGCGGTGCCACCGGCATGATCGGCGACCCGTCGGGAAAATCGGAAGAGCGCAACCTGCTCGATGAAACCGTGTTGCGGTATAACCAGGATTGCATTCAGAAGCAACTTGAAAAATTCCTGGATTTTACGGGTGAGGGCAATGCCGCCGTCATGGTGAACAATTACGACTGGATGAAAGACTTCACGTTCCTGAACTTTCTCCGTGAAGTTGGCAAACACATCACCGTAAACTACATGGCCGCAAAGGATTCCGTTAAAAAACGCATGGAATCGGGTTCCGGCATTTCATTCACTGAATTTACATACCAGCTTGTACAGGGCTTCGATTACTGCTGGCTGTATGAACATAAAAACGTGAAACTCCAGATGGGCGGCTCCGACCAGTGGGGCAACATCATGACCGGCACCGAACTTATCCGCCGGAAACTCGCCGGCGAAGCATACGCACTTACCTGTCCGCTCATAACCAAGGCGGATGGCGGAAAATTCGGAAAAAGCGAGTCGGGAAACGTGTGGCTCGATCCGAAAAAAACATCCCCTTATAAATTCTACCAGTTCTGGTTCAACACCAGTGATGCCGATGCATCGGAATATATAAAAAAGTTTACCCTCCTTTCCAGGGAAGAGATAGAAATCCTGCAAAAACAACACGACGAGGCACCTCACCTGAGGATTTTACAAAAAGCTTTGGCCGAAGATATCACCATCCGGGTACATTCAAAAGAAGACCTGCAGGCCGCGCTCGAAGCATCCGACATCCTTTTCGGGAAAGGAACAACGGAAAGTCTCATGAGATTATCAGAAGAGACCCTGCTGTCGGTGTTTGAAGGCGTGCCGCAGAGCGAAACAACAAAAAGTGCGCTTGCATCACCAGTGAATATCGTTGATTTTCTTACCGAACTTTCTCAAATCTTTCCTTCGAAAGGAGAAGCCCGCAGAATGCTCAAAGAAGGGGGTGTGCAGGTTAATAAAACCAGGGTCGACGAATCTTTTATCGTTGGTCTTCATCTCCTGTTAAATGACAAATACATCCTTGTTCAGAAAGGCAAAAAAAATTATTTCCTTGTGATGGTGGTATGAGGAATCATTTCCTTTTCCTGTTTTTCTTCGTTCCGGTTTTCATCTCCGCCCAGGGTATATCCCGGAAAGTATTGTTCCTCGGAAACAGCTACACATACGTTAACAATCTTCCGGCACTTACAGCAGCGCTGGCCCACTCATCGGGTGATTCTCTTTTTTTTGACAGCAACGCACCGGGCGGATATACATTAGGCTGGCAGCCCACTGCTCATGCAACCGATCCTGTGAGCCTGGCAAAGATCACCTCGAACGACTGGGATTTCGTGGTATTGCAGGAGCAAAGCCAGGCTCCGGCAATTTCCGTGCTCCGTGACAGTTGCATGTTCCCTGCTTCCATCGTTCTGCACGATTCTGTAAAGTCGGCGAACCCTTGCAGCAGGGTTTTGTTTTTCCTGACCTGGGGCCGCAGGTTTGGCGGAATGCAGTGTTTCACCCCGAACTATTGCAGCCCTGCGTTCACGGGGTTCAACCAGATGCAGGATTCCCTGACGCGGTCGTATAAACTTGTCGCCGACTCTCTTTCCGACTGGATCGCCCCTGCCGGCGAAGCCTGGCGTTTTGTAATCAGTCATACCGGGATGGTGCTGCACGATGCCGATAATTCTCACCCGAATATCAATGGTTCCTACCTTGCTGCCTGTGTTTTTTATGATGTCATCTTCGGAAAACCATCTGAAGGGAACACCTTTACGGCCGGACTTGACCCCGATTCTGCGCTGATACTTCAAAAGGCGGCCGATTCGATCACATTCGGCTATTCCGTTCAATGGAACCTCAACAATGACGTACCGCATGCCACTTTCAGCCTGAACACTTCAGGCAATACAGTTTTCACCCAAAACTTCAGCACAGGCAGCAACAATTGGTTATGGGATTTTGGCGACGGACAAACTTCCACCGCTTTTGAACCGGTACATGCCTATACTGCCGCCGGAAATTATACAGTTTCCCTTCGTGCCTGCAATGCCTGTTTCTGTGATTCGGCTTCCAGGCAGGCTACTATAATTTTATCCGGAAATTCTGACTACCGGCTGAGCGGGAAAATAATCATGAGAGGACCAGGAATTAATGGGTTGATCACATTTGAAAATTATAGCGGTGACGGCTCGCTCAGTATGTACGATGTCACCGGAAGAATGACAGGAACCGTTCTGGTTAAGGCCGGGGAAGCCATGATAGGAAGCATACCGGGAAGAACCTGGATCTGGTTGCTAAAAGCAACAGATCAAAGGATCATAGCCAGGGGTAAATCGTCCAGATGAATAATCAGGTAAATGCGTGTTAGCGGGAGAAATCCAGCGCCTCATTAAACATGCAATTGATCACCAGGTTCCCGGTTCCATTGATGAATCCCATTTTCGGACCTTTTTTCACGACCGAGAACCCATTTACGAAATCGTGCGCATGATCAAATTGCGGGTTGATAATATAGACTCCCTTTTTGTTGATGAATCCCCATTGGGTCCCCTTCTTCACTTTGGCGATCTCCCTGGTGAAATCCTCAACATCGTCAAACTGCGGATTGATTGAATATGTGCCGGATGCATCGATGTATCCCCACTCCTTTCCCTTCCTCACGCCCGCAAGTCCTTCGGAGAAATCGCTTGCATTGTCAAATTGCGGGTTTACAGTCCAGGTTCCCTTTTTGTCGATGTATCCCCACTGATGCATCTTTTTGGCGCGTGCCAGCCCGTTGAAGAATTTACCGGCTGCTTCGAATTGCGGGTTGATCACATAGGTGCCGGTTTTATCAATGTAGCCCCACTGTGTTCCTTTTTTGACACGGGCCAGGCCACCGCTGAAATCTTCCGTATCGTCAAACTGCGGGTTGATCACCCATTTTCCTGAGATATCAACGTATCCCCATTCCTTCCCAACTCTGGCACGGGCAAGCCCTTCGGAAAATTCTTCCAGGTTGGCAAATTGAGGATTCACCACATAACTTCCTTTTTTATCAATGATTCCCCATTTTGTGCCTTTTTTTACCCTGGCATAACCATTGTTAAAATCCTGTGCGCCTTCAAACTGCGGATTAATGGCGAACGTACCTGATTTATCAATGTATCCCCACTTTTTGAACTTAAGAACCCTGGCCAGTCCTTCGCTAAAATCTTCCGCCTTTTCAAACTGGGGGTTCACCACAAAGGATCCCCTGGTATCGATAAGGCCCCAGTCGCCCATGCTCCTGACCCAGGCATGTCCGCCCGCAAATGGTTTTGCATCCTGAAACCGCGGAGTAATCAAATATGTACCGGTTTCATCGATATAGCCCCAGTCCTTCATCACCCTCACCGCGGCCATATAATCCGCAGCGGTTACACTCTTATTGCCGGTTGCAGCAGGAGCGACTTCCTTCGGTGGCTTCGGGGTTCCCGGTTTCTTCGAAAACGGCTTTTGGGCGAATACGGAACAGGATAAGGTCAATATAAGTAAAAATGATATCTTTTTCATAATGATTGGGTTTGATTTGAAGGGTAAAGATACTAAAAAATTAAAATGACAAAAAATTTTACAGAAACTGAATCCGGGACGCCGGATGTGATTATTGCTAAAATGCTATCTTTGTTACCTCAAGATGAACCATCATGAAACTGTCAGCCGCCTGAAGATATTTCTGCTGGCGGTATTTTTTGCAGGGTGGCTGCCGCTGTTATCACAGAATCACGAATCCCGTGGAACCATCGCCACAGACTCTTCGGTAACCATCAGCAGTTACTTTAATGCCATTGATCCCAGGGATGAGTGGACGGAATTGCTGGTTGTGGCAGATAATGCCGACATGAGAAACTGGACGCTGCAGGATAATAATTCTGCCCAGACCACTTTTCAGCCCCAGATAACCTTCAGCAACATCCCATTCTGGAACAACCTGCGGGCCGGCACCATCATCATGATCTGGCACCGGCAGGTCGGTTCTTCCGGAACCGCACATCCCACTGATGCCGTCAGACAGGATGGGTATGTGGAAATATCCGCCAATGATGCAGCATATTTCAACGGAGGATCGTTCGGCACGGCTCCTTCATACGCCGGGGCTACCCTCAACATCGCCGGGGCTGGCGACCTGCTTCAGCTTCTCACCTCCACCGGTACGTTTGTCCACGCACTTGGACATAAAACGACGTTTGGATCCAGCTGGCCATCGCTGCCATCGCCGAAACTCAATCACAAAGCCAGCCTGGCCGACGGCGATGCTGTGTTCGTATGCCCGGGCAGCAAAGTCGATGAATACGGGTTTCTCACCCCGCAGGACGGCACTGTGTATACCTCCAAAAGCAACACCGATATTTCTTTCGGGCTTCCGAACTGCACATCAGCAACCAATGCAAACAGCGATTACTGGCGGCTGGTAAGGCAGCCAAAATGGGTAAACCCCTTGATGACCGGGAGCGTGAATCCGGGCAACACGCAGGTAACACTGAACTGGAACAGCGCGGTTGACCCGTTTCCCTCCGACGGCACGCAGGGGTATATTATTTTGCGCAACAGTTCCAACACCTTTGGAATCCCGGCCGACGGACATACCTACAACATCGGGGACATCCTGGGCGGTTCTTCGGTCATTGCCGTGCTCTCTTCTTCCCAAACCGTTGCATATTCCGATAACACCACCGTTCCCTGCACCGGAACTTTTTACCGTATTTATGCCTTCCGCTATGTTCAGGATCCACTCGGCAACGACTACAACCCGGCCCGCGGAAGGGCCTACAACGAATCGGACTACGGTTCGGCCCAGGTCATGCTGCCGGCAGCCGTTGCCCCGGCCACGGCTGCCAGCGACCGCGACAACTTCTGCGCCGACGATCCCGGAAATATTACACTTTCCGCCACCGGGGGATCGGGGACAACGCTGAACTGGTTTACCGGCACCTGCGGAGGCACCCTGGTCGGGCCGGGAACAGGAACCGGCAACAGCATCACAATCGCATCC
>JBAXDH010000121.1:0-11076 GCA_037141055.1 bacterium
TGCAACGGCATACCGAATACATATAACATTACGAGCAGCAGCACCGCGCCGGCTCCATCCTATGCATGGACCAGGGCAGCAGTACCGGGCATAACAAACCTGGCCGGATCAGGCGCAGGCAGTGCCATCACAGAAACACTGATTAATACAACCGTCAACCCTGTTGTGGTGCACTACCTTATCACCCCGACTGTAAACAGTTGTGCCGGGACCTTATTCGACGTATCTGTAACGGTCAACCCGACTTCAGTTATCACCAGCGCAGCAACTGCCAACTGGTGCAGCAATGTAGCCAATACATACAACATCCTCAGCAGCAGTACGACACCAACGCCGGTATTTACGTGGACACGGGCGGTTGTTCCAGGCATTACAAACCTGGCCGGATCAGGAACCGGTGCCACAATCACCGAAACGCTTGTCAACTCAACAGCGGATCCTGTCGTGGTTCATTACCTGATCACACCGACCACCAATGGCTGTGACGGCATTACGAAAGATGTATCTGTCACGGTTAACCCTACATCTGTCATTACCAGCCCGGCCAGTATCAGCCGCTGTAATAATGTACCGGGCACATACAGCATCACCAGCAGCAGCATAACACCGACGCCATCATACGCATGGACAAGGGCGGTTGTCCCGGGAATTACCAACGCGGCCGGAGCAGGGGCCGGAGCTTTCATCACCGAAACGCTGGTTAATTCAACAACAGATCCAGTCATCGCAATTTATGTTATAACGCCGACCGTAAATGCTTGCAGCGGCACCCCTTACAATGTTGCGGTTACGGTAAATCCTACAGCGGTGATTACCAGTCCGGCAACCGGCAACTGGGCAAACAATGTGCTGAACACATACGTTATCACCAGCAGCAGTACAACCCCGGCACCCACCTATACCTGGACAAGGGCCGCAATGCCGGGAATCACGCCTGCAACAGGTTCAGGAACAGGAGCTGTAATCACAGAGACGCTATCCAATTCAACAACCGATCCCATCATCGTTCATTACCTGATTATTCCGTCGGTAAACGGTTGTCCCGGAACCACCTATGATGTTGCTGTAACCGTGAATCCAACATCCTCGATTACGAGCCCTGCATCCGCCAACTGGTGCAACAACACGGCAAATACTTATACGATTACCAGCAGTACGACACCGACACCGACATTCACATGGACCAGGGATCCAGTTCCGGGAATCTCCAACTCGGCAGGATCGGGCACAGGGGCAATTATCACGGAGACGCTGGTGAATACGACTACAGATCCCGTCGTGGTATTCTATGTGATTATCCCGTGGGCGGGAGGTTTCCCCGGCACCCAGTACAATGTTGCTGTAACGGTAAACCCCACGGCGGTGGTTACCAGCGTTGCTACAGCCAACTGGTGCAGCAATGTGCCGAATACGTATAATATCCTGAGCAGTACAACCCCGACCCCGGCCTTTTCATGGACCAGGGCCCTGGTTCCAGGGATCACGCCAGCAACCGGTGCAGGAACAGGATCAATTATCACGGAGACTTTGACTAATTCATCAACGGATCCCGTTACAACTGATTATATCATCACCCCGACCATCAATTCCTGTGTCGGAACACCCAAAACTGTGACGGTAACGATGAACCCGACATCGGTCATCACCAGCCCATCGACAGCCAACTGGTGCAACGGCATACCGAACACGTACAACATCACCAGCAGCAGTACCGCCCCGTCACCAACATATGCATGGACCAGGGGAACTGTGCCCGGGATAACAAACCTGGCCGGCGCGGGTGCGGGAGCCTCCATTACTGAGACTCTGGTTAACTCCACCACAGATCCGATCATCGTGCATTACATGATCACCCCGACAGTCAACGGTTGCAATGGCACCCTATATGACGTATCCGTAACAGTTAACCCTACAGCTATAATTACCAGCCCGCCAACCGCCAACTGGTGCAACAGCCAGCCGAACACCTACAACATTTCCAGCAGCACCACCCCCACGCCGGTTTTCACCTGGTCAAGGGCTGCAGTGCCGGGAATTTCCAACGCAGCAAATGCAGGTTCAGGAGCTTCCATTACCGAGACATTGGTGAATACGACCATCGACCCGGTGGTGGTAACCTATGTGATCACGCCTACAATAAACAATTGTGCCGGCACGTCAATCAGCGTATTGGTTACCGTCAACCCGACCGCAGTCATCACGAGCGCATCGACAGCAAACTGGTGCAACAATGTTTCGAACACCTATAATATCACCAGCAGCAGCACAACACCACCCCCGGCCTATACATGGACCAGGGCCGCGGTGCCGGGCATCCTCAACACGCCCGGGTCGGGCGCAGGAGCTTCAATTACCGAAACGCTCCAAAATTCCACAACCGATCCTGTTTTGGTTACGTATATTATTACTCCGGCTGTAAATGGATGCAGCGGCACTCCGAAAAATATCAGCGTTACCGTTAACCCGACCGCCGTTGTTACGAGTGCTTCAACAGTGAGTTGGTGCAATAATGTTTCGAACACATACAATATCCTCAGCAGCAGCACAACTCCGACCCCCGTGTTTTCATGGACCAGGGCCGTTGTCCCCGGGATTACCAACCTGGCAGGATCCGGAACAGGCGCATCGATCACAGAAACTCTGATTAATTCAACAACCAGCCCGGTTGCGGTGATCTATGTGATCACTCCTGCTGTGAACGGTTGTAACGGGACACCAAAAAATGTTACCGTAACAGTCAACCCAACTCCACATCTCACCAACGGTCCACCTGCACCGATTTGTTCAGGAACTTCTTTCAATGTGGCCCTGCTGCCGGATGTGACGGGGGGAAACTTTTCCTGGACGGCTTCCTGTTTACCTTTGGGATCGGTCACCGGGTTTACAACACCCCAGTTGACCAATGTCACCGCCATCAATGACGTACTTACAAATTCCACGGCAACTTTTGCAACAGTCACCTATCACATCACCCCCCATGCCAACGGTTGCGATGGTGCGCCAGTCGATTATTCCGTTACAATAAATCCAACACCTCATCTTACAAATTCTCCCCCGGCTGCCATCTGTTCAGGAACGAATTTCAATATTGCATTGCTGCCGGATGTCCTGGGTGGAAATTTCACCTGGACGGCTTCCTGCCTGCCAGTCGGATCAGTTACAGGGTTTACAACCCCACAGGTTGCAAATGTGACCACCATCAATGATGTACTTACGAACCTGACCACCGCTCCTGCAACGGTCACGTATCACATCACCCCGCATGCCAATGGCTGCAATGGGATCCTGACTGATTTTACCGTTACCGTTAATCCGACGCCGCATCTGATGAATGCACCGCCCTCCCCTGTTTGTTCCGGGAACAACTTTAGCATTGCACTGTTGCCGGATGTATCAGGAGGAAATTTCACGTGGACTGCATCCTGCTCTCCGGTGGGATCCGTTACAGGGTTTACCACGCCGCAGCTGACCAATGTCACCGGCATCAATGATGTGCTGACCAACATCACAACAGCACCTGCAACGGTTACCTATCACATCACCCCGCATGCCAACGGATGTGCCGGCATATCCACTGATTTTACAGTGACTGTAAATCCGACGCCGCATCTTACAAATTCGCCGCCGCCGGCAATCTGCTCAGGAACCACTTTCAGTGTGGCTTTGCTGCCGGATGTACTGGGCGGAAATTTCACCTGGACAGCCTCATGCCTGCCTGCGGGATCGGTAACCGGGTTTACAACACCACAACTGATCAATGTCACGGACATCAATGATTTGCTGACCAATACGACAACTGCGCCTGCAACAGTTACGTACCACATAACTCCACATGCCAACGGATGCAGCGGAACATCAACCGACTATACAGTTACGGTAAACCCGACTCCGCACCTGATGAATGCGCCTCCGGCGCCGATTTGCTCCGGTTCAACATTCAACGTTGCCTTGCTGCCGGATGTTTCGGGGGGAAATTTCTCCTGGACGGCAACCTGTTCACCGGCTGGTTCAGTCACCGGGTTCACCACCCCGCAGGTGGGCTACGTAACCGTCATCAATGATTTGCTGACAAATGTAACCACGGCTCCTGCTACGGTAACATATCACATCACACCCCACGCAAACAATTGCGCCGGGATTCCTGTCGATTTTACCGTCACTGTAAACCCCACTCCACACCTAATGAACCCGCAGCCACCGACCATCTGTTCGGGAACTACACTCAGCATCCCCTTGCTGCCGGATGTGACAGGGGGCAACTTTACCTGGAATGCAACCTGCCTGCCGGTGGGGACAGTTACGGGTTTCACCGCCAGCCAGGTGACCGGAACAACCATGATAACCGACTTGCTTACCAACACCGGGAATGTAGTTTCTACGGTTACTTACGTGATCACGCCGCATGCAAATGGCTGCGCAGGTGTGCAAGCGAACCTTGCAGTTCCGGTCAACCCTGTCCCGGTCATATCCTGCCTCCCAACTCAATCCATTTGTTCGGGAACAGCATTTGCTGCGGTAGCCCTGAGTTCCACAGTAACAGGAACCGATTATTCCTGGTCAGCTGCCTGTCCTGTCGGAAGCGTTAACCCGTGCCCCATTGCACCCGGCATTGCGAATCCGATTACACCGGTCACACTGCTGAATGTCACCAACATACAGCAAACCGTTACGTACACCATTACTTCGGCTTTCCAGGGATGCCCTGGAAATTCAACGACACATGCCATTACTGTAAACCCAAGCCCTACGGTGACCAACTGGCCGCTCGAACAGACAATTTGTTCCGGGCAAACCAGCGCAGCGGTAAATCTCACAGCGACGGTGACCGGCACAACCTTTACCTGGACCGCCTCCACAGCTTCCCCCATCACAGGGTTTGCGTTAAGCGGCACTTCCCAGATTCCGGCACAGACGCTTTCAATTCCGCCTGCCTTCACCGGGTTTGTCACCTATCATGTTATTCCTTCTTTTACAGGCGGGCCGTCATGCCCGGGGGCACCAACCGACTATAAAATCAATGTGAATCCCCTGCCGGTCCCTGCCATAACAGGTTTGAACCAGGTGTGTGAACTGCAGCCGAATGTCACCTATACCACACCTGCCATTCCCGGACACTCCTACAACTGGAATATCACCGGCGCAACAGCAATTTCGGGTGCAAATACAAATACGGTAACTGTCACATGGGGAGCCTACACACTATCGCCGGGAACACTTACCGTTACGGAAACCATCGACGCCACCGGCTGCCTGCAAACCACTTCCGTTTTTTCGGTTACCATCTTCCAGCGTCCGATACCGACCATAACAGGTCCTCTGTCGGCATGCAACACATCAACAGGGAATGTTTATTCCACGGAGGCCGGCATGAACAACTACACATGGACAATCGCCGGCGGATCCATTACATCCGGCGGAGGTACCGGCAGTCCAACGGCGACAGTTACCTGGAATTCCGCCGGAACCCAATGGATCCAGGTAAATTATATCAACGCCATGGGATGCCCTGGCTTTCCGGCAAAAACGCTAACAATCACAGTGAACCCGCTACCCAATCCTGCAATCACCGAAGGTCCGGGGCCGAATTGTGAATCCTTGCAACATACGTACCTTGCAGTTCCCGATCCGGCGTGCAGCTTTCTCTGGTCAATTACACCGGCAGGCCGGGGCATGATAACATCCGGGCAGGGACAAAATACGGTTACTGTCGACTGGCTTACAAGTGGCCCGGCGACCATTGGAATGACGGCAACAAACGGCACCACAAACTGCCTAGCAACCGGGTCACACCTGCTGACCGTACATCCAAAGCCTGTACCGATATTCAATGTGCCTTGTTTTGACCTGATCACAACCCCGGGTTCCAAAAAAATCATCCTTCGGGGAGGTACGCCTGTCGTTGCCGGGCAAGGTGTATACAGCGGCAACCGGGTTTCATTGAACGGGGTCTCAGGCAACTATGAATTTGACCCTTTCGGCGCCAGCCCCGGCAATTACTTTATTACATATACCTTCACCAATAACTTCGGGTGCCCTGCCGCAACCGCTCCTGTTTCCATCAACGTAGTCAACAACTTTTTCAGCTGCGGAGGAGACCTGACCGATATCCGTGACAGTAAAAAATACAAAACCACCATGCTTTCCGGCCGTTGCTGGATGAAGGAAAACCTTACCTACGGCACATCGCTTTCCTCTCCTTCCGGACCCGTTCAAACAGATAATTGTCTTCCTGAAAAGTATTGCGGCCCCAGTGATGTGAACTGTACCCAGTACGGTGGCATGTACCAGTGGGATGAGGTAATGGATTACGCATCAGCTCCAGGTTCCAAGGGGATATGCCCTCCTGAGTGGCATGTTCCTACTGAAGCGGAATGGCAATCACTGATTGACAATCTCATGACCGGTATCGGCGCACCGATTGCAAATGCCCTGACCGGCTCCATGCTGAGGGATCCGATCGTCACCGGCAGCTTTATGTCGTTGCTTGGAGGCCTTTACTACAATGACAACGACTGGGCATTTACAACCGGCACCAATACGGCAACACAATACTGGACATCCACCGTACTCGATGCCACCCATGCAATTGCCCGCGGGCTGAATATTCATACGCCCAGCGTATCAAAGTATCCCAGCAGCCGCAGCAATGCGTTTTCTATCCGATGTGTCAAAGACTGATTGTACACGTATTCAGCATTTTCGTTTACCCGGTACTTTGCCAAAGGGTTATCCTATGAATTTTAACCACAGATTAGCACCTGAATGCTGGCTCATTTGTTAGGTTCCTCGGAAAAAAAACGTAATTTTGCACTCCGTGATGCAACCATTTTATATTTCAGATGTCTTTACTCTGAAGAAGATAAAGTTGTCGTCACTTTTCATGGTCAGATCAAGTTTAATCACAGTTTTCGTTTTTTGGTTTGCCTTGAATTTATCTGCGCAAACAATCGGCATTTCAGGCAAAACCACTATCTGCCTGGGGGAATCAACTACCCTCAAGGCAACCATGGCGGGAAGCGGCTACGGTACGACCAATTATATTTTCGAGATCATTGATTACACGACACATCCGCCGTTCTCCGGTGGGACCGCCATCGATGCCAATTTCACCGAATGCAATCAGCCCCATGATGACTGTTTTGCACCTGCAAATGGTCCGTCGCCTCCCGACGGTTATCCGATCGGTTTTACATTTTGTTTCTTCAACCTGCAATATGACCGGTTCTGGGTTGGCTCAAACGGCTGGATCGGGTTCACAAATCCAACCGGGCATGGATGGACCACCTTTACGGCAACACCCCTTCCTAATTCCGATTCCAGTATTCCTAAGAATTGCATCTTCGCACCATGGCAGGACTGGTGGCCCGGCTGGAATGACGGCCCAAACGCAGTTTTTTACTACACAACAGGGACTGCGCCAGATAGAAAACTGGTAGTCTACTGGTCTAATTGTCCCCTTTATCTTTGTCCGAGCGATCCTACCAACCGGGGCACGTTTATGATTGTCCTGAACGAACAAAGCAGCATCATTGAGAATTTCATTCAGAAGAAGCCTCAATGCCCCAGTTCCAACGAAGGCTCAACACAAGGCGTGCATAATGCCGATGGCACCATTGCATTCACTGCCCTCAACAGAAACTTCAATGTATGGTCCGCCCAAACCGAGGGCACCCGATTTAATCCAAGCGGCGTAAACTGGTACAAGGATGCCTACCCGGGAGGCACCTATATTGGATATGGAGCCGATATCATCGTTTCTCCCCTGGTAACAACGACGTATTATGCTGTTGTTGGCACGTGCGACGGCAGCATGGCCATAGGGTCAGCAACAGTAACCGTAAACCCTCTTACTACACCAACATTTATCAGCGGGCCGGCAAACGCATGTCAGAATGATGTTAAAACCTACACCACTGAAAATACCGGGATAAATTACACCTGGACCTTTACCGGCGGATTGCTGATAAATGGCGGGGGGATAAACGACAACTTTATCTCCCTGAAATGGACCAATTTCGGAGTAAACAGTGTATCTGTAAATTACCAGAATTCATTTGGCTGCCAGGCGGTTATCCCCACAACGATGAATGTAACCGTTGATCCGTTCGAAACTCCTGTCATTACTACGAGTGCAGATGAATTTTGTCCGGAAGCAAATGTCTCGTTCACAACCCAGGCGGGGAAATCAGGTTACATATGGAGTTACCTCCCTTCCGGGGCTGTCCTGGTTTCCGGCGGCACCTCAACCGATAACAGCTGCGTTTTGAAATGGAGCAGCCCCGGGTTGAAAACCATAACTGTCAATTATACGGACCCGGGAGGATGCACCGGCGATCCGCCGACATCAAAATCGATTACCATCAAGCCTGTTCCCGCAGTCAGCGGACCCTTTTCGAAAGGCATCTGCACCGGGGCAAATACGGCTGTCACGCTTGCATCGGTTCCAGCAGGAGCTGATTTCAGCTGGGTTTCACCTTCTCCCACCTGCTCGGCAAACATCCTTGCATGCCCTCCCGGCCTTGCAACAGGATCCTCCATCAACGATGTTCTGACCCTGTCGGATATGAACTCCGGAACCGTAACGTACCATATTACCCCGGCATTGAACAGTTGCACAGGAACTCCCCAGGATTTTCTTGTTACGGTAACTCCCCTGCCGCTGCCAACGATAACAGACAATTCGGGAAACCCGCACCAGGCATGCATGAATGCAACCATTTCATACACAACCGAGGACCTGATGTCGGCATACACCTGGTTGGTATCTCCTGGTGGGACCATCATTGGCGGTTCCGGAACAAAAACGGTGCAGGTTACGTGGAATACAACCGGAGCACAGTGGGTCAGCGTAAATTATTCAAATGCAAACGGTTGCAGTGCTGCCGTTCCGCCCACCTATGCCGTTACCGTACATCCGTTACCTGTGCCGGCAATTGCCGGTCCTGCTGCAGTTTGCATCAATACAACCGGAATATATTCAACCACCGCGGGAATGGCTAATTACCAGTGGTCGGTCTCAGCAGGAGGAACAATCACCGGAGGCACAGGAAGCAATTCTGTTGATGTAGCATGGACGGGATCCGGAACACAGCAGGTCCTTCTCAATTATACCGATATAAACGGCTGTACAGCAGCATCTCCGTCAGCTTTCCCGGTAACGGTCAATACGCGGCCCGTGCCAACAATCGCCGGGCCAGGTGCAGTTTGCATCAACACCGGCACCACATACAGCACCGAAGCAGGAATGACGGGCTACACCTGGAATATCTCCGCCGGCGGAACGATCCTTTCCGGTGCCGGTACGAATTCCGTCAGCGTATCATGGAGCACTTCGGTGCTGCATACAATAGACGTAAATTACACAAATGCGAACAGCTGTGTTGCCGCTACCGCAACAAGCCTTCCCGTAACAGTCAATCCCCGCCCTGCGCCTGTTGTTTCCGGCCCGGGATCTGCCTGTATCAGCAGTACTGCAACATACTCCACCGCACCGGGAATGACCGGCTACACCTGGAACATTTCCGCAGGGGGAACCATTACTGCAGGTTCTGCGACAAATTCAATCGATGTATCATGGAACACTGCCGGAGGCCAGTCAGTTTCATTAAACTATACAGATGCTAACGGTTGTTCGGCACCGTCACCGACCGCATTTCCTGTCACTGTCAATCCGCGTCCTGCACCTGTCGCTACAGGTCCTTCGTCGGTCTGCACAAACTCGAATGCCACCTATTCCACTGCTGCCGGCATGACCAATTATCTCTGGTCTGTTCCTGCAGGCGGAACAATCATCTCCGGGTCGGGAACAAGTACCATCAACGTTTTATGGAATACGAGTGGAAATCATGCCGTTGTGCTGAATTATACGGATGCGAACCTCTGCGATGCTTCCGTGGCAACAAATTACCCTGTCACCGTTCATCTGAGGCCGATTCCGGCCATTGCAGGTCCGCCGTCAATCTGCATCAATACAAGCGGGACCTATTCTACAGAAACAGGAATGACCGGCTATACATGGACACTCGCTGCAGGCGGCACCATCACGGCAGGAGCGGGAACCAGCGCTGTCACCGTTCTGTGGAACAATGCCGGAACACACCCGCTGAATGTCAGTTATACGGATGTAAACGGATGTTCTGCTGCTGCTCCGGCAGTGTACAATGTAACAGTCAATCCGCGCCCGGTCCCGGTTGTTTCAGGACCAGCAAGCATCTGCGTGAATACCACCGGCACGTATAGCACCGAAAGCGGCATGTCGGGATATTCCTGGAGCGTTTCAGCGGGAGGGACGATCATCTCGGGTGCAACAACCAACAGCATTGGCATCCTCTGGTCCTCCACGGGGACAAAAACAATCACCGTGAATTATACCGATGCCAACGGATGTACGGCTCCTGTTCCAACCGGTTTTACGGTCAATGTAAACACACTGCCTGTTCCGACCATCACCGGGCCGAATTCAATGTGTACCGGGATACCAGCCACATATACCACGGAAACAGGAATGCAATCGTACATCTGGCCGGTTTCATCAGGGGGAACAATCACGGCCGGAGGTACGGCAACAAGCCCGACGGCAACAGTAACCTGGAATACTGCGGGGCCCAATTCAGTAAGTGTAAATTACGTTGTGGGAACAGGCTGCACTGCGGCAAATCCGTCCAATTACCCGGTCATGGTCAACCCCTCCGCCACGCCGTCTGTCAGCAGTCCGGTAAACCCTGTCTGTCTGACCGCTTCCACTACCTACACTACACAACCAGGCATGACAGGATACACGTGGACCGTTTCTTCCGGCGGAACAATCACATCATCGTCAAACACAAATGTCATCACCGTAAAATGGGACAGCCCCGGCGCCCAATTTGTTACGGTCAACTATACCAATTCGTTTGGATGCCAGTCAACGGGCCCGGTTCAGTATGACCTCATTGTAAACCCATTGCCTTTGACCACCATCAGCGAAGGCACGGGGGCTGTGTGTGAATCCATGCCTCATGTTTACATGGTCCCCAACGATCCTGCATGCACCTTTACCTGGTCGGTGATCCCCGCAGGCCGTGGCATAATTTCGGG
>JBAXDH010000122.1:0-11026 GCA_037141055.1 bacterium
GTTATTATGTGCAATGATCGTGGTATTGTCTGTCACATCATATCCGCAGGCAATTCCAAGATCATTATTGGTAAAGAAGTTGTTGGCAATGGTTGCTTTTGTATTAGGAGCAAAAAAGGTAGTAGCAAGAAGTCCTGCCGAACCAGATCCATCAACAGAGGCAATACCAGAACAATTACTGATCGTATTTCCTGTAATTGTTGCCTGGGCTCCTCCTTCAACTTCAACACCATAATCGAGGAAATCACCTGTGCCCTTACCAGTATATGTATTATTGAGGATCTGACCATTGGTAACTCCTGCACCATACATGTAAATCCCGATGCGACCAATATTTGACAAACTGTTGTTTGATATAGTCATGTTTGCATCGTAGAAGGCTATTCCCCTGCCGGCATAGTCAGGACCACCTGGGTTATATCCAAGATTCTGTAGGATACAGTTATTGATCGTACCTGCGCTCTTTGAAAGAACTGCAATATTTACCAGTTTACCGGTTCCGTCCAAAGTCACATCGCTCATGTTGAACACATGTCCTGGCAGAATCAGGAACCAACCTCTTGAATCCCCACTGGAACCTGTATTATCCGATGGCTTTATGATTGTGGTTGTTTTATTGGCTCCGTAAATAGTTAAACTTTTATCAACGACTATTTGTCCGACTTCCGTATAAGTTCCTGCGGTTACATCAACAAAATTACCATCCGATGCAACATTAACAGCACGTTGAATGGCCATACCAGGCCCAACATGATACGTAGTCAAAGATGGATCCCAGCAATAAGAAAGCATATTAGCGAATTTAGTGTTCAGCTGGGCACCCAGATTCAAAGCATCCGTCTTTGTTTTATTTTGGTATGCTGTGAAATTGTGAGTGGGAGATATCTTGTTATTGAGTCCATAAGTCCAGTTTGTGATTGTAATACCCGAGTTTGTGTATCCGTTTTCATCTTCTATGTAGATGAAGTCATCGATACTATTCGTATTAAAATCAAAACTAAGGTTTGTTGTTCCCCTGAGCACAAATGTCGATACCGAAACAGCAATACTTCCCCAGGCGTTACCTGAGGCAGTAATTCCTGTCATGGTAACATTGTTGCAGCCAGAGAAATTAATACCATTGCCTGCACTCGTATTTTTCGCAGTCAGGTTGGTTAAGGTTACATTATTATAGCCGTGAATATCAAACGGGGTCTTCTTTGAACCAATAACCGTAATATGGTCATAGGTCAGATTGTTGAAGGGAACCACGCCTATCGGATTAGTCTTCAAGGTATAAGATCCTGTAATATTAGGAAGAACAGTAAAGTTTTTCATAACAATATTGTCCGTCTGAATATTGAACCCATAACCAGCCACTGACTGAAGGTTAATAATCGTTCCTGCTTCACTCGCACCAAGAATTGACAACGCCTTACCGATGTTCAGTGTAGAGGATAAAGTATGTGTTCCCGTAACAACATCAACTGTCCATCCAGATGAAGCAGCATCAACCCCTTTTTGAATTCCCAGGTTGGTAGTAGTTGCAACAACAGTGTTAGGTTTGAACATAATAAGATTGCCACTGAAATCATCCATTTTATGGCCCATCTTATCCTCAATGGCACCCAATTGATCAATGGTTGCAGCAGAAGGTGAAACACCATCAAAAGTATTACCAGTAAGTGCATCCACCATTCCTGAATACATTCCATAACTTGGATAGTAGTTTGTTATATATTGGTCAACACTGTTGAAAGAACAGTTTACAACGCTGATTGGCTGTGCATTCAATAAAAGAATTGCACAACCGTCCGCAGAGGGTGTATATTGCAGATTGGAAAGAGCAACACCATTAACACTGCCAGTCACATTTCCACCGCCCCTGGCCCAGAATAAAATTCCATTTTGAGCATTACTTGCTTGTGCACCCCGGCCAACGATAGTTCCTCCGTTGACATTAATTGTCATATTTCCACCATTGGAAGTATTACCATTACCATTGATTGCATCAATGGCATTTTTGTTCCATTGCAAAAAATCACAATTATTAATATTGAGGTTAACCACTCCAGGAGCTGTTGCATCCACTGCAAGAGCCTGTCCGGTTTGATTTCCATTAAAAAGTTGAGGGTTAAGAACTTTTACATTTTCAAGTGTACCTGAAGATGAATTCCAGAACACTACTGCATTTTCACCAAGGTTATTTCCGTCAATGGTCATGTCCTTGATGGTAACGGCAGACGATCCGTCAACAAATACTGCCACCTGCATATTTGGATCGTATTTGTGAGCGACACCTGTTGACAGAAGAGCAGTTGGCTGAATGATTGTCAAATTTTTCCCCGCGCCGGTAAGGGTGAGGTTCTTCGTAATTTTTAAGGATTCAGCATAGGTTCCGGCAGCCACGGTAATAGCGTCTCCTGCGGTTGCTGCATCAATAGCTTCCTGTATTCTGCAGTATTCCAGGCCAGTAGATACATTTTTCACAGGCCTTGCCGGAGTTGTCCAGGATGGATTGACGACATCAAATGAACTGCTGTATACCGTAGGTGGATAGCCAGGTCCGGCAATTTCGTTCGCACCTTCCGTGGTGCTCCATACGAATTGAGGCAATGATCCAACTGCTGATGGAAGTAATTTAAAATGCAAAGTACATAAAACCTCATCCGGATCAAAATTAACCCCAGTTTCATAGCTGGTCCAGCTCAATATAAATTTTCCTTGTATTGCAGTAATTACAACGGCTTGATTAATTTTCGTATTCAAGGTAACACCTGCTGGCAGGTACTCAAAAACCAGAGGATTAAAGTTCAGGTACAATGAAATAGCGCCGACATTAGTATAATCGTTAACTTTGATATCAACGTCATAGTTATAACAGTTTACGGCTGTTGGTGACTGAACAGTTGTGATCGGATGCGGAAAGCCACAAGGACCTGTAAGATTTGCAGTTACCAGATAAGGATCATAGGTAACGCTACCGCTTACCATACCGGCAATTGTTGCAGGAACAGTTGTTCCGTACCAGTTGCAGGTAGCAGCTAGAGTACCGGTCGCATCATTCTTTATAGCCTTGTTGGCATTGCCCGAAAGATCGTTGTTATTAACGACTATATCTTTTCCTGTAAGATCGAAGCCAGTTAAAACATAGACTCCATTGTAACTTCCGGAAATAGTGTTGCCGCTAATTACAGCATCCACTACTGTGCCTAAGCCCTGAATAATTATTCCACCTTCGTTGGCGGTCGATGAAGTATTGACATTTGTAATTGTGTTGCCAAGTACATCAACATTGTTCAAGTTAGAGGCAATATTCATACCTGAATGAAGAATGTTCGAAAGGGTATTATTTTGAACTAATATGTTGGAGGCAGAAGTAACGTAGCATATAAACTGGATACCTTCCCAACTACAGTTGGAAATTGTATTGTTCGTAATTGTTACATTGCTGGCACCTAGCCAGAAGCCCATTCCGCAGCCATAGGTGCCACCAGTAGTATATGAGGACACATTATGTATTTTATTATCTGTAACGGTCCAATTTGAAACAGAACCATACGTGTAAATAGCATTACCAGTCAAATTCTCAAAGAAATTCTTTTCAATGGTAACATTGTTTGAGGGAGTCGTAGCTGGCATTCCACCTCCTGATATTATAGCTCCTTGTTGATTTAATCCCAATATCTTGAAGCCTTTCAGGATTATATCATTTGCACCAATTCTTATTTGATTTCCACCTGTGAGATCGATGACTGCCTCAGACGCCCTTGCTGGAACTCCATTGGGTGAAATGGTTGCATTGGGGCCCAGAATGGTAAGTGATGATTTGTTGATGTCCAGCATTTCGGTGTAGTTTCCTGCATCTACTCGTACTACGTTTCCGGCCACAGCGGCATTAATACCTGCCTGTATAGTGGTATGGCTGCTTAAAAGTGTAGTCTCGGTAATGTCAGAATATACCCTAACCGGAGGAGGAAAGCCGCAAGGACCTGCAGCAGTTATCAGATAAGGATCAAAGGTAACCGATCCGCTTATCTTAGGTGAAATAAGTGCTAAATTTGCTGTGCCGTACCAGTTGCAGGTGGCATAAGCCGCAATTACCCCGCCTGATGTAATACACATTGTATTCGTAGCTTGATCAATACTATTGTTGCTGAACACAACACCGCTGCTTAAAGAACCAGCGCCGACAATGCCTATACCAACTTCATTGTTTGTAAGAACATTGTTTGTAAATGACAGGCTGCTTGTGCTGGCATCGTTAGTAAGCCAGATACCCCGTCCATTTGGAGCACCGGAAGGTCTTCCAGTACCGGTTGCACCGGAAACAGAGTTGTTGGTTACAATTGTGCCTGTAAAGTTGGCGCCGGAAAAGGTGATACCACCTCCTGTTCCGACAATGGAGTTACCTGAAATGGTAGCAGCACAAGCTCCTGTGCCAAGGTGGTACATACTTATTGCATTACGTTGTATGTTTAGGAGAACATTGTTCGTGATCTGGTGATCTGAACCCTGCGTCCAGAATGCGATACCGCCAGTGTTGCCGGCTCCGGCAATTGTCGTTTCAATCCGGTTGTCATCGATAAGCCAGCCGGTTGAAATACCGCCATTGTAGTAGTATATCGCAGATCCGCCGCTCGAGGATATATTTTGCATCAAATTTTTGGAAATAGTCACATTACTGGTACTAGCGCCAAAAACAAATTGGGTTCCTGAGCCAATAACGTACTGGGAAGAATTATTCGCCGTATTGGTGATCGTAAAGCCGGATATTGTTACATTATCTGCCGAGATTATAAACACTCCCTGTGTCGTACTGGCAATGAGTGCCTCGGGTAAACGTACGGCCGGAGTTAACGGGGAACCCGGGGTGTTGGGGGAGGTCAGATAGTTTGGCCCGCGGATCGTCAGTTGCTTATTGACGATGAGTAATCCTTCCGGATAGGTTCCCGCCGCGACAATGATCACATCACCGGGGATTGCCGCAGTGATGGCTGCCTGGATGGTGGGCTGATCTCCAGGAACATTGATGTTCCCAGTCATCCCATGCAATGAAAAAAGCATGATGATCATAACCATCAGTGCTTTTAAGTGTAAGATTTTTTTCATGTTTCGTTTGTTTGTTTGTTTAAAAGGTTGGTTAAATTTGATAGGATATATATATATGGAGTGAAAGTTCAATATCCAGGCGCTGGTTTATGGCCCCCGCCCATGGGTAGAGCAGTTGTGGCATATCCGGATCAGGCTGCGCTGCAAACCGGCATTGTGTCGTTTGGATAATCTCATGATCCCGTGTTGTTTAATTTTTTACCCCTGCGCTCCGGGTGTGTTCACTGATCCCGCCTGCGAACCGCCCTACATGTTCCGCGATCATCTGATCCATGTTCACCAGGGGGTGCCGGTATGCATCCGGCAGGCGGTGTATCTTATAGTTCGTCCCGCAAAACCAGGTGATGATCTCGTCGTACTCTTCACAGGCCACCAGGAGCACCTCCAGGTCCTTCCGGTAGTCATTCAGATATTTCAGAATGGCGACATCCCGCATGTGATTGATGATCATCACAACCAGGCCGATGGGATGCTTCTCCAGTATGCCAATTGTGTCGGCGGTGTTCTGTGAATAGAAGCACGTGTCGCTGCAACTGAACTGAAAATCGTCAATCTCTGACAGTATCCCAGTGTTGTGGTTGACGAATAACAGGTTCATGTTATACTATTAATATTCGGTTTCATAAAATCAGGTGCAATTTACCCGCGATCCTCTTCATGGGAAAGAGGCATTGTACGCGAAAACTAAAGAATCATTACCCCTAACAGGAGGGAGGAAACACGCGGTTGGGAAACCACGTATACAAAGCCGTTTACGGGAAGTACGCGAACAGGCATCCGTGGGAATACGGGATGTTTTGAGGAATTCAGAGACTGTTTATTAATGCCGGAATTCTGTCTTCAATATTTCAGATTGGACGATTTACGATTGCCGATTAGGTTGATGGATTGCGGATTTTCGATTAGCAGCGCTTAATCGTACATCGTAAATCAAAAAATTGAATCGTAAATCGTAAATCGTCCAATCAAAAATCAGAAATACGCAGGTGCAGGCGGACTAGGAAATCAGTTCCGCATGGCTCATCACCTCGGAAACCAGTTCGGCCGTATTCCTGACACCGAATTTAAGGAGCAGGTTGGACCGGTGGCCCTCAACGGTACGCGGACTCAGGCAAAGTTTGACGGCGATCTCCTTGTTCGTGAACCCCTGCTGGATGAGGGCAAGGATTTCATTTTCGCGGGAAGTGAGATCTGTACCGGATGCGTATCCCGGATTTTTAGCGGACTCCCTTGAAATCATTGCGGGAATGATATCCTGGGAAAAGTAAGTTTTTCCGGCGGTGATGTCGCGGAGGCAAACGTAAAACTCCTCGCGGGTAATGCTGTCGGAGAAAAAACCGACCACACCCGACTGGAAAAGCGATGATGCCAATGAATGCTCCTCCTGCTTGAGATACATCAGAATCTTGAGACCGGGGCAGGTGTCCATGATCTGTTTTACAACAGGTCCTCCCGATTTTCCCAGCCAGCCATAGGTGGCCACGACGATGCAATTCCCCTCGCCATTGTATAACTTACTGAATTTCCGGCAGTCAGTTTCGACAATGATGACCTGGATGTCCCTGATGTCCTGCACAAGATAGCGGATGCTCATGCAAAACAGTTCGGAAACCGAAGGAATGACGAGGGTAATTTTATCCGCTGATGAGATACTCATGCTCCTGGCACTGTCATTCATGAGGGTTGACCTGGTTGTGGTTGATTTAAACGCCATGGATCTTGATATTTATGCACCTTCAGCGGTGCGGTGGTTGCCTGTCCTGCTGTTTATCCTTTGCAAAAACGGATACAAATATACATTGATAAACTTTGATTTCAATGGCCCTGTTATGTTATTTATTATTATTTATCAAGAATAACAACAGAACCCGGTTTGCAATGAACGATTTTTCTGAACGAGTGTATTGAATGTTCTTTAATAATTGTAACCTGCTGATTATCTGCAACTATGAACAATTATGTCTGTGAATAAGTTAACAAATATACTTTCTTATTTTTAATTATCAAAATTTTTTTATGGTTTTTATTAGGGTATATGAAATTTATTCAGGCTAAATTATTATTTGATGTGCCGGCTTGATCTTCACCGCGAAGACGCAATGATGCAAAGAACGCGAATTCAACATCTTAATGAATAGCGTCATGACCACCTGGAAGTGAAAGAAGGTGTTTCCTAAACCTTTCCGGTTAAATCGCTTCGGCGGATGCTATCGTGTAAACACCATTTTGTTGATTTTCACCCAGGTATCCGTTTCATTGCCGAAGATGATCTTATACAGGTACACGCCCGGTGCCATCCCGGGAACGGAAGGATCAACGGTAACAGCGTGGGTTCCTGCCTTGTCCTGCCGGTCGGCCAGTGTCCGGATTGTTTTTCCGTACAAATCGGTCAGCACCAGCGTGGCATGGCCGGCCTGCGGAAGGGTGTAAACAATCGTGGTCGTCCCGGCGAAGGGGTTCGGGTAATTGTACATGCTGATCTCCTGCGAACCGTCGGGGGTCATCACGTTCGCCATCTTCAGGTCGAAGTTGTCATACGGACTGGCCAGGATATCGGCAAATTCGCTGCCCGCCATGATGCTGAATACCCGCGATGGTTCTGCCAGTTTATCCTTCACCCTCATGTTCAGGCTCAGCAGCAGGTCACCGGCGTGCACCGTCAGCGGTTTCGTATCGGTCCAGGCGATGGAGATTTTTCCATCTCCGAATGAATACTTCATCCCGTCATCCCGGTTAGTCACTTCCATCACTTCGTAGCGATCGCTGTCATATTTCAGGAACAGGGTCATGGCGCCAAGTTCGGCATCGCGGCCGCTCCTGATGTCGTAAACGAATGGTTCGCCCACCGGAACGGTTATGACACTGTCCTCAACAACCGAAAGGAAGGCAGACTCCTTGTACCCAAGCGGGACGAAGGTGCCGTTGACATCACCGGTACAAAGGGCGGTGAGGTTCTGCGTAACAGGGCTGCCGGAGATTGCAAAGGTTGGTTCATCAACCTTCCAGTCACCTGCAGGATATGAGCTGATCGATCCGATGGTGCGCAGTTTGATGTAAAGTGCATCAAGCCCGGTGATGGTGGTGCTGGAATTCACGTCGGCAGCTGCAAGCGGGAGTCCGGCCAGCGGATATGAACCGATTACATTCAGCTGAACGATCAATGCATCCGTGGCGTTGTTGCCGCCCCAGGTTCCGTTGTAGCTGGACGTAAGCTTATAACTGCCATCCGGAACGCCCGAGAAGGTGTAAAATCCCGGTTCATTGGCGCCAAGCGTGTTGGGGCCTGAAGTTGTTACCCCGGCAATCGTTCCGCTGGCCAGGTTGTGCAGCGTGATTGTTACACCGTTAAGGCCGGTGTTGTATAGGTTCCCGTAGGTCACATATCCTGTCAGGTTCCCGACGCCCGGTATGATCGTCACCGTCGTCGTATTCGATCCCGAACAGCCGTTGTATGTTTCATAAACCGAAACGGAACCATTGCATTGCGCGCAGGATGTGCCCCACGTAACCGTGATGCAGTGCGTGCCCTGGCCGGCTGTAACGTTGCCGCCGATCACAACCCAGCTGAACAGGTGATCAGGAATATCCGGGGTGCAGTAAACCGTGCCCTCCTCTCCTGCCGTCACCAGGGATGGCCCGGTAATCAATGGCGCAGGTGCCGTATCGATTGTCACCGTTTTAGTCGTGGATAAATGGCAACCGCCGGATTTCGTCGCCACAACCGTCACCGTTCCCTGGCCGCAGCAACTCCAGGTCACATCGATGCATGAAGTATTGGACCCTCCGCTGATGGTGCCTCCTGTCACAACCCACTGGTATGTTACAGGCGTTGAATATGAACCGCCAACCGTTGCACAGTAATGTCCTGGTGTTCCACCCGGGATGCAACAGATTACATCCTGCCCGGTGATGCCAACCGACCAGGCATCAGGCTGCGTCACTGTCCATTCATGTGACAGGCTGCAGCTGTGAGCATCCGTGACGGTTACATGGTAGGTTCCGGCAGATAAACCGCTGACACTCGCCGAGGTCTGGGCGTTGCTCCATAGATAGTTGTATGGTTTAACCCCGCCATCGAAGGTAACATTGATTTCCCCGGTGCTGTATGTATAGCAGTCAACATGCGTGATAACCCCGGCGATGGAAAGGGCTTCCGGCTCCGTCACTGCCCAGGCTCCCGTTACAACACAGGAATGATCATCTGTAACAGTCACCGAATAAGTCCCAGCGGTAAGCCCCGGGATGTTCTGACTGGTGGAATTGTTGCTCCAGGCATACTGATAGGCAGTGGTACCACCGGAAACCGTGATGGCGACCGAACCGTCATTTCCGCCTTTGCACAGCACCTGGTGGGTTACAAACCCGGTAACGGTAAGCGCCGGCGGCTCGGTAACCGTCCAGCTTCCGGTCACCGCACAGGTATGTGCATCCGTAACGGTAACTGTGTAAGTGCCTGCAGTTAAACCTGAGAGGGTTGCTGAAGTCTCATTGTTACTCCACAGATAGGAATACTGGGTGGTCCCTCCGCCGGCTGTGATGGTGATGGAACCTTCGTTGCTGCCTTTGCACAGCACCTCATGGGTCACGGTTCCGGCCACTGTCAGCAGATCAGGTTCCGTAACCGTCCAGCTTCCGGTCGTGGTGCAGAAATGAGCATCCGTCACGGTAACTGTATAAGTGCCGGCCGTTAAGCCCGTAGCGCTTTGAGCGGAAGTATTGTTGCTCCATAAGTAGCTGTAATCAGGCGTTCCGCCCTCCGGCGTGATCATGATCACCCCTTCATAGCCATATTTGCAGCGAACATGCCGGGTCGTCTCTCCGGGCACAGTCAGCAATGGCGGCTGTGTAACTGTTGTTGAACTTGTGTTGACACATCCGAAATGGTCGGTAGCTGTCACCGAATAGGTGCCGATGGAAAGACCGCTCACGGTCTGGGTTGTTGCAGATGTGCTCCACAAATAGGTGTAAGGACTTGTTCCTCCTGATGTTGTCGCACTCACTATGCCGTCGCTCAATCCGTTGCAGCTCACGTGGGATACCACATATGCTGTTGTTGTCGGGTTGAGATGAATCGTAAGAACCATGGCATCATCTGAATTGGGACATGGCGCATTGGCGGTAAGATGCAGGTTGAGTGTAACCGATCCGGCAAGGATATCAGCCTGGGATGGTGTGTAAACAGGATGGACGGCATGGACATCCGAGAAATTGCCGGTTCCTGACGAGGACCATGTAAGAACAGTCTGAAATGAAGCCGTAGCATCCTGTATCTGGTAATTGAATCCCTGGCATATCATGGCATCCTGCCCTGCAAATGCAAGCGGGATCCGGTTGATACAAAGGATCAGGGTATCCGTCACGGTTCCGCACGGAGGAATACCGGTAACATGAAGCACCAGTTTTACCCTTCCTGCTGCGATATCGGCGGGACCTGGCATATACGTCGGCCGGATGTCATAGATACTCGTAAAGGTGCCTGTTCCCAGGGTTGACCAGTAGAAGGACTGGTAATACAGCGCAACGGCATCACAAAGGCAGAATGTTGAGGTTTCACAAATTGCTCCGTCATTGCCTGCATCGGCCACGGGAACCTTCTGAATGGTAAGTACCATCGCGCTGGTTACTTCCTGGCACGGGGCTGTCCCGACTGCGTGAAGGGTCAGCGTTACATGACCAGCCGTAATGTCAGCCACGCCGGGGTTGTACACCGGGTGCAATGTATTGGCGTTGTTGAAGGACCCGGTTCCTGAGGTGGACCAGTAGGCAGACTGTGCATTTCCCGAAGTTGCATCCATAAGCCCGTAGGTTGATCCGCTGCAGATTGTGGCATTGGCACCTGCAAATGCAGTGGCCGGAGGTGTGACGGTAACGGTGGCACAGGTGGATGTCAGATTATCGCAAGAGTACCCGCTTTGGGTGACCACAACCTGGTAAT
>JBAXDH010000123.1:0-10963 GCA_037141055.1 bacterium
ATAATTTTTAAACACTACAAAAATGTTAGAATTCATCAGGAAAGTATTTGGTTTGGGAGCAAAAGTGAATTTTGCCGAATTAGTAGAAAACGGAGCACTGATTATAGATGTTCGGAGCAAAGGAGAGTTTTCGAACGGGCACATCAAGGGAGCGATTAACATCCCGGTTGAACAGCTTGGAAATAGCCTGAACAGGTTGAAGGATAAAACGCGACATATTATAACCTGCTGTGAATCAGGCGCGAGAAGTGCTTCTGCAAAACATATTTTAATTTCAAACGGTTACCTCCATGTGTATAATGGCGGCGGATGGCACCGCTTAAATCAAAAAATAAGATAATTGAGCTTTCTTTTTCAACGAGCAGACCAGTCATCCCGGCGAAGCGCTGCATTTTTCTTTTTTCGATTTTCTCTGTTCACTTGCCGTTGTTTACTCACCCGCTGTTCACTCTTTAACGAACAGTTTCCAGTGAAAAATTCCAACTTTAAAATTAAAGCTGGAAATTCACATCCCTAACGATATCCATACATTATACTTTCACTCCTGGATATCAACACCGTATATGTTACGTAAATAACAACAGGATTAATCGTTTACGCGTTCACAATCAACTGATTGTTAAAGTATGTTAAAATCATAAAATTATGGTATTATCATGCTATTTTCGCTGGAAAACATTCGTGGAGGATTTATCTACCGGTGTTTTCAACCAACTCTAAAAAATTCTGCAATGAAAAAAATGTACTTTTTTATCATCCTGTTGCTGGCATTTATGAACGTTAATTCACAATATGTGCAAAAAGTAACCAGTATAAATTATTATGGCTATAATGGCCTTAACCCGAGTAATCTGACTGTATTTGGCGGGAAACTCTTTTTTTTCGGAACAGACGATCCGAAATATGTTGACAAGTTGATGTACACCCCCGATGGCTCAGCAGAGGGGATTACAATTGTAAAACAAATAGATACAGTTAAACAATATTCAACTTTGCGGCACCTGACCGTTTTGAATACGCTTTTAATTTTTGACAATTATGATCATCTGTGGACAAGCGATGGCACAGCCGCAGGCACTACTTCGATTGCCAGTCTAACTGTGAGCCAGACTAATTTTGTCGTATTGAACAGTAAAGTTTATTTTGCCGGTGACAATACGAATTCTAACCCGATCAAGGATCAGCTATGGCAAACAGATGGCACTCCAGGCGGTACAACTTTGGTAAAAACGATCAATTCTTCCGGCGGTGCAGCAATTTCCAGCCTGTTTTCATATGGCGGAAAAGTTTATTTCAGTGCCAATGATGGTGTTAATCAAAACCAGTTGTGGGTTTCAGATGGCACTGCGGCAGGAACCTCCATGCTGAAAAAATTGAATGCCGCCGGCGCAGGGTATCCTTCAAATTTTACCGCATTCAATGGGAAAGTTTATTTCAAGGCACAGGATGGGGTTAACGGAGTCCAGCTTTGGTCAACCGATGGAACTACTGCAGGAACCCAGGAAATTACCGCCATCAATGGCCAGGGAAATATCGGTTTGCAACCAAGCGTATTGACCGTCTTTGGCGCTAAATTGTTTTTTATGGGCATTGACAGGGATAATTTTTACCAGTTATGGTCAACAGATGGAACAACAGCGGGAACTAATACCGTGAAAACCGATTACACTCCCGCTGGAGGTGGTGCCGGATTTTCGCCGACATCCATGGCAGTTCATAAAAATACGCTGTACCTGTCGGGGTACGATTCTCTTTCGAAAACTGTTCAATTGTGGAAAACTGACGGAACAACAGCGGGGACAGTGAAAATTACAAGTTTTTCCAAAGGTCTTTTTCCGGCCAAACTGTATTCTTTTCAAAGCAGGTTGATATTTACAGGTTATGACACCATTTCAGGTCAGGAACAATTATTTGCCTCAGATGGTACCGCCACCGGAACCGTGTGCCCGACACCTCCCGATACCTGGGGGCAGTATCCATTTTATCCCTGGGAGGCATGGGTTCCTTTTAACAACGCGCTTTATTATAAAGGAGCTTATTCCTATTTTGCAGACTATCAGCTTTGCCGCTATTCAGAGAATGCTTCAGGGATTGACCGGCATTCCCCTGAAAAATTTTCTGTTTATCCAAACCCGGCAAGCACTCATCTGACGATTGCAGCTGACCGTACGATCGCTTCCATCAAAATTGTGAATCAGGTCGGTCAGATGCTTTTTCAATCTGCGATTATCAATCAAAAATCTATTATTCTGGACTGCAGTACTTTTGCCAATGGAATGTACCTGGCTGAAGTTACTATTGATCAAAAAACGGTGACACAAAAATTCATTGTTCGACACTAACCGGGCTTGCAGGCAATTTCTTTACATCATTCCAAGAGTTGACAAGTTAGCAAAATGGACTGCCCTGAGGTTAATATTAATCCATATTCCAGTGGTTTAGGTTTTTACATTAAGCTACCTTTATTTCATAATTCGCGCTTTAAATAATCACGTTATGGCAAACTATTATTCAGACCTTCACTGTCATTCCACATTGTTTAATTACAACCGGCAACTTGCCGATGCATGGGATGAGCATCCGAATATTATCTTCCCGTCACAGGGCGACTTTTCGAAGCTTGCAAAAGGGAAAGTCAGGGTTGTAATGGTTGCACTTTACCCGATTGAACAGGGTTTCGTTACCGTAAGACCTCTTGATCTTGGTACCGGTGAGATCACAGATTTACTCGCAGGAGTGATTTTCGGCATGCCTGATGAACGGACTGACGAGATACAGGATGAAAACCATGATTATTTTGATGACTTTCTGAAAGAGCTCAATTACCTTCAGGCATCGGCTTATCCCGTTACGCATAAGGTACGCGTAAAACCCGGAAAAAGAATCCCGTTCAGCTACCGGATAGCAAGGGATTTTCAGGACATTGATAATTTACTTGGTCTCGATGACGATTTTAATCCGGGTTCCCCTGCGGAGGATACAATAGCTGTTATATTGACCATCGAAGGGGGCAATACGTTAGGAATTGGGCAGGTGAATACAAAGTTACAGGATGAAGCTTTTCTTGAAACGCAACTGACAGGGAACATTCAAAAGTTAAAACAACTGGGACCGGCGGGGCATGAGGGCGACTGGTGCCCGTTTTTCATAACCCTAAGCCATCATTTCTGGAACCAATTGGGAGGGCATGCGATAAGTCTCTGGAAGGTAATACGCAAAGTACTCGATCAGACAGAAGGGGTAAATGAAGATATTACACCACTGGGAATCCGGGTGGTGGAAGAACTGCTTAGCAAAGAAAACGGCCAGCGACGGATACTTATTGATGTGACCCATATGAGCATCAAAGTCAGACGATGGTACTATGGATATGTTGCCGGCAGGAATATCCCAATCATTGCCAGTCATACCGGGGCAAATGGAAAGAGAACAATGACGGAAGCGGAAATTACGGGCAATGGCAGGCCAGTTCACGATGTTGCCGACGAGATGTATGAAAATAGCACCAATTTCAACCCATGGGATCAGTTCTTATCGGATGAGGAAATTGAAACCATTCATAAATCGGGGGGAATCATCGGGCTGAACATGGACCAGCGGATCATGATGGGGAAAGAAAAACTCGACGAAACAAAAGAAAAGGCGTTAGGAAAACTCCCGAAAAAATCTCGTCAGATATGGATAAAACCACTTGCCGACCAGCTGTTATATATGGCAGGTATTGTGCTGGCGGGAACAGAAGACAGCACGGTGATGTGGAATAGCTTCAGTATTGGTTCTGACTTCAGCGGCATGATCACACCCATCAAAGCTTTTGATGATGCCACCACATTCCCTGATCTTGATGAAACTCTTTTCAATGAGCTCATGAGCAGAAGAGAATCAGAGATAATCCTGGCCGGGATAACTGAAGCAGAAATACGTGAGGTTGTCGATAAAATTATGTGGAAGAACAACCTGAGGTTTCTTCAGAAGCATTTTACCATCTGAGTCAATTTCTTTCCCAGGCTAATTGCCGCAAAAAAAGCACCAGGAACGGTCAGCCTGGTGCCTTAAAAAAGTTAATCGAATGTTAAAAAAGCTAATCCAATGTTAAAAAAGCTAATCAACTTCAAAAACTGCATAATTGACCGCTAAAGCAAATATACGACAATTTTATCCGGAATCCAAAAAAAAATCGGGTTTCAATGAATTTTTCCGCAAACTTCCTTTGTTTCAATATCTATGATTCGAGCATTTTCTTTTTTCGGGCAGCATACTCATCCTCTGTCAGTATTCCTTTTTGCTTTAATTCAAATAATTTTTCAAGTTCAGCAGCCACATCTGTATTTGATGGCTTGGTTGCCCCCATTGTCATTGCCTTTGCAAGCTCCCGGGCCTGGATTAATATCTGAGTTTTCTTATACTCCTCCTGCATCTGCGTTATAGCGTCTTTGAGCTCTTTTGGCTTTTCGACCATAAAGTAGGTTGTTGAACCGATCTCTGCGGCTGTTTGAATTTGAACATTTCCATAACCGAACATTCTGCCCCAGATTGATTGATTATACGTGACATTGTTTATCTTGTCAACAGGACCACATTTTCATCTTTTTTTAAATCTGTTCTCATACTGCTTATTCTTTGAGGTTATACATCAGGGTCTGCTGACAAAGATAAGGTTACATTTGTTAAACTCAGTGTCTATTTCTATAACCGTGCTTCCACCGACGAACAGTTGGCCGGGCAGTTGAGCGGAAGCCTGTGCTTTTAGACAACCATATCAATATTAGTATGGATGGCAAAGAACGCTGCCTGGATAATATTTTCGTGGAATACTTGCTGCGAAGTATATAATATGATTACCTTTACATAAACTTTACTGAAAGATGGTGTCGAACTTTATCATGTTCTGGATGAATACTTTACAAGCTATAATCTTGAACGACCCCATCAAACTATCGGGACGGTTCCTTACAGGGGACGGGGGTTGAGGTGGATAAAGAAAGTTTTTTATTAACTAAAATCAAATTTTATGAGACCGAAAATCAGTTTGCTTTGTATACTCATTGTCCTCGCGTTTATCTCACTGGGTGATTATGCACAGGCACAAAAACAGACCAAGAAACCCAACATCATCATCATCTGGGGCGATGACATCGGGCAAACCAACATCAGCGCCTATTCCATGGGTGTGATGGGTTACAAAACACCCAACATTGACAAGGTGGCAAAGGCAGGAGTATTGTTTACAGATTATTATGCCGAGCAAAGTTGTACCGCAGGCCGGGCTTCATTTATTACCGGCCAGTGCGGATTACGTACAGGTCTGACCAAAGTCGGGTTACCTGGTGCTGCAGTCGGCCTTCAGAAAGAAGATGTAACCATTGCCGAATTGCTGAAAGCACAAGGCTACGCAACCGGCCAGTTCGGAAAAAACCATTTGGGCGACCGGGATGAGTTTTTGCCAACCATGCATGGTTTCGATGAATTTTACGGAAGCCTTTATCACCTGAATGCCGAAGAAGAACCAGAATTACGGGATTATCCTACTGAAGCAGACTTTCCTAATTTCAGGAAAAATTATGGTCCGCGGGGTATCATCCACAGTTATGCCAATGGCGATGGCACTCAAAAAGTGGAAGAGGTGGGCCCTCTGACTAAAAAACGTATGGAAACTGTTGATGATGAATTTGCCAGCATGGGAGCCGCATTTCTTGAAAAAGAAGTTAAAGCAGGCAAACCCGTATTCCTGTGGGTAAACTTTACGCATATGCATTTCCGCACCCATGCCAAACCCGAAAGTGTTGGGCAGGCAGGCCGTTGGATGAGTGAATATGCTGATGCGATGATAGATCATGATAAGAATGTGGGAACTGTATTGGATATGATCGAAAAACTGGGTATTGCCGACAATACCATTATTATGTATAGCACGGATAACGGACCTCACCAGAACAGCTGGCCCGATGCCGGCACAACTCCATTTCGCAGTGAGAAGAACACCAACTGGGAAGGTGCTTACCGGGTGCCCGCCATGGTTTGCTGGCCCGGACATATTAAACCGGGAACGGTTTCGAACGATATTATTTCACATCTCGACTGGATGCCTACTTTGCTTGCTGCTGCCGGAGTTCCAGATATTAAAGAAAAACTGTTAACAGGATACACGATTGGTAACAGAAGATATAAAGTTCACCTCGACGGATTTAATATGCTTCCATTACTTACTGGTGAAACCACCAAAGATCCCCGTGAATCATTCCTGTATTTTAACGATGATGCTCAATTAACTGCCATGCGGTATGACAACTGGAAGTGTGTATTTATGGAACAAAGGGTTCAGGGTACGATGAAAATATGGTCAGAGCCCTTTGTGACACTCCGGATTCCTAAAATATTTAATTTACGCACAGATCCTTACGAAAGAGCAGATGTTACTTCCAATACCTATTATGACTGGTTATTGGACCATGCATTTATTTTTGTACCATCGCAGGTTTATGTTGGACAATTTATTTCGACGTTCCAGGATTTTCCGCCACGACAAAAAGCCGCATCATTTAACCTTGATGAGGTAATGAAGAAGATGTCGGAAGGCGGAGGAAGCAATTAAAGAATCCACCTTCTGAGAAGGTGGCCTTGAAAAGCCCCTATAAGATTGTAATTGTTGCTTTCATTTTGCCTGTATTTTAGAGGTTGATGGAAGCACTTGGCCTTGCAGAAGTAACACATGAACCTAAAGGAAACAAAATGAGCATTTAGACAGGATCCCTTTCTGCTTCAATTCATATAACTTTTCAAGTTCGGCTGCCAAGCCGGGGTTTGATTGATTGTTTGCACCCGCTGACATCGCCTTTGCCATTTCCCGTGCCTGGATCAGAATTTGAGTCTTCTTATATTCTTCCTGCATCTGCGTGGTTGTTTTTCCGTTCAACAATCTTATATCCCCAAATAGCAAAGCGGGATCAGCGGAATCAGATAGCCATAGCCGTAGACTTTGACTGATAAATAAATCAGGCAGCTGCAAAACAAAGCAACCCTTACCCCGTTCTATTAGTGACTGATCCCGAAAGCGATGCGCTACATTGCACTTATACTGGGGATTCTTCTGCTGCCATCCCAGTTTCCGGCAAATTTCATAAAAACAGCAGTTCCTGCCACAAGGGACCACAAGAAGGTTATCAGCTATGCCTGCCCGGAGCTGACAATCCCGTTATATTTCAAAACACTCATACGCAACCACGCCCAGGACTTCGCTGCACCGGACAGCGCGGTGTTCAACAGCGTTTGCAGCCAGTTTGACCTGGATCCTGCCGATTCGGGCAACAAGTCAACATTCTACACCCTGGATATCCTGCATAAGTTATTTACTGCCAAGACCTGCTCCGACGGTTCGCGTGGCGACATCCTGAACATTCCCTACCTGTGGCACTGGACTGAACCCAATCCAAGGCACAACATATACTTCACCGAAAACGGGAAGCCGCTCACTTCTGTCCGTCATCCCAAGGGGTTTGAAAAATACGCAACCTGGGCGGACATCGACAGAACGCCATATGTGTTCCTGACCGATCTGCTCGCTCCTGAGCCAAGGTATTATTCCGCCGCGTATGACACATTTTCAACCTTTGGCTGGTGCAGTGAGCGGGAAATGGCATTTGTCAGCCTGACCACGCTGATGGGATATAAATCGTTTGTCATTGCCCCCGGGAACCATAGCTGGACCGAACTGGATGTGACGATGAAACTGAGATCAGGCGGAACAAGGCAGCTCCTGGTAACCGCCGACAACACCTTTGACCAATTGTCGTGGACCGAATCTGATCCGGGCGATCGGACTTCCCGCTACAACAGCAACGCTCATTCAGGTTCGGTCCTGAAAAGCCTGAAATCCTTCGTGGTCTCTTCACCGGCGTCGAACCGGATTGAAGAAGAGGTTGTCAGATATCTGGAAAATAATCTGGCTCTCTGTCGAAAAGACTAAATTATGCACTATCTTTGCTTCAGCATCACGATTCCTTAAATGGAAGCCAACCGAGCCTCGAACGCCACGGTGGCAAAACGATGTGGACTTACGGTCAAAAGGGTTCGGTTTTTTTATTTCCCCCCTTTCCCACTCCGCTGAATTTTTCTGATGCAATGATGTTAAACACTTAAAATCATTGTATTATGGAAACAAAAAATGAAAAGTCGAGTCAATCCCTGACAAAACTGGTGAAAATCATCAGTGCCGGAGCAGTTGTTTTATTGCTGTTCCAACTCCCGCTATCGGGTTTCTCCCAAATCTACCTGGGATACACCGTTCAAGAACTTATAAGGGAGCATCCCGATACCAACCTGACCCTGAATGTGGATTCCTCAGGGTTCAGATATGCCAAACTGCACTTTAAGTCCGGAATTATCGTCTACCTGTTCAATGATTCGACCGACAGGGTCAATGTATGCCTTCACTACACCAATCTACAGGGTGAAATTAAAGGTCTGGTAAGGGTATGCAGTGAAAAGTATACTGCCACATCGGAGAACCACTGGACCTTTCCACTCAATGACGGCAAGTTGGGCTACATCTGGTTGAAGTACTTTGAAGAAGACGGGATATACGCCTTCATCTATTCCGATCGCGAGCTGTAACACCGAACCGTATGGGCAATCAAACTTAATCCCGGGCTGCCGTCAGGGATGACCTGCCTGTGAGCGAATGTTTGATATGATTCCCTGCCGGGAAGGTGATCATCAGTAAGAAATTGAATTTGAGTTATTAACCTTATAAACACCTTGAAATGGAAACAACAACTTATAAATGCGAAGATTGCGGATGGATCGGTTCAGAACCCAGGCGGTTCTGCGTAAGTTCTGGTCATTCCAGCAACCCCATAAGGTATCTGTGTCCGGATTGCGCAAAAACAGGAAAATACAGCAGTATTAAACTCTTTCACATCGTTCCAAGGGATGCCTATTACGAAATAACCAATCCAAAGCATCTTTTCGAGGGATTTTGCCTGCCGCATATTCTGAATTGCCACAAAGGATTGGAGAATCCGATGCTGAACGATAATAAACTCAAATATTTGGAAAAGCATTCAGGGCCTGATCGCAATATGGTCACGCGATGGTATCGAAAAAAAGATGTCGATGCGTTTATCAAGGCGGTCAATGGATGATGTTCTGAAACGACGCAAGGCAAATTTCAACCATTTGTAAACCTTAAATCCAATGTTATGATGGACAGGCCGGTGGAGTTAACCATCCCTGTACGATTCTCATTGACCCCTCTTATACATTGATTGTTAAAAGGTTAAGCTGGTCAATCAAAATCGGCTGAAAGTGATCAATGGCATCGGCTTGTCCACTCTGAAGGTTTTCAAATATTTCAGTTGCTTCGGCAGGTTCCATTTTATCATTATTTCAACTTAATGCTTCGCTCCACAACATTGCTCCAGGCGCAGCAACTCCCTTGAATATATTCAGCAGGTATGTTGTTTTTTGGATTGTCTGAAGTATAGTTGTCGACGGATTCCCGAATAATGGCATACCCCTGTTTCGCCTTGTCGATTTCGATCATAACAATCCCTGATTCTCTCATATTATAGGTATTGGAAATCGGTTCACATACCTGTTGCCAATGATTTTTGCGAAAAGCATAAACCTCATATATCCTACAGTCACTTGTGAACCAGCCTGGCAGCAAGCCGATCTCATCTCTCCCGTCACAGTTGATATCGCCTTCATTTTTCAAAAAACCCATCGGGCAATAATCAACAAATAAAGGTTTTATTTTAGCATTTGAAAACAAAATGACACCCTTGCAATCCTTTTCTTTCGCCTTGTCCTGGCATCGCTGGTATTTATCATAATCTTTCTCTAACCAGGCAAACTCAGCAGTTTTATCGCCGTCGAAGTCCCCTTTAATGGTATCGGCAGTTGGATATCCTTTTATGGAATTGACATATTCAGGCATTCCTTCCCGTCGTTGATTCGGCCTGACCACAACATATTTGATTTCTCTTATAAGTTTTCCATCCGGTGAAATAATAACATACGAAGAGCTATCGGCTGTGACTATTTTTGTCGGCACACTGTTGGATGTTGTTAAATTTCTTCGTTCCAGTCTAATATGTATAACCGCAGCGGCAACCCCGATTAGTAAAAACAGAATTCCGATGTAAATAAGTCCGATTTTGAATGGATTCAACCCTGGTTTCATTTGCGTCAATTATTTTGTGAAATTCATCTTCGTCATTGCTGCCATTATTTCTCGTCAATTTGGGTGTTTTTAACTGAATCAGTGGACATTACATCCGGCCAGAAATATCGACAGGATGATAACCAGAAGGGAATGACTTTTTCCTTACTGTTTTATAATAATTTACAACTGTAGACGGGTAAAGTTAGAGCATAAAACTCCAATGTCAAGAAAAAAGTGTTTTATCTTTTCACACGGCAACAAAAAAAACCTTTATCACGGCGAATTCCAAATATATGGTTAGGGCCTGGTTATATGTCAGGGTGGCCTTTCTCATCGGCAGTGGGTTGAAAATCAGTGTGACAGTCTCATTTTTCTCGCAGCGCTCACTTAACTGGACAATCCGGTGGAGTTGACCATCCCTGTACGATTCTCATTGACCCCTCTTATACAGTGGTTGTTAAAGGGGTAAGGTGGTCAACCAGAACTATTACAACGAAAAAAACCTTGCAAATCATTGATTTACAAGGCTTTTGATTTTACTATGTCGGGGTAGCAAGATTCGAACTTGCGACCTCCTGCTCCCAAAGCAGGCGCGATAACCGTGCTACGCTATACCCCGAAAGATAATGGGAAATGATAAATTAATAATGAAGAACGATCGAATGCCAAATCCCTGAAATCTGATTGCTATGCAAAGGTAAGATTATATAAGGACTTTCGCGATTTTAATTTTTAATCAATCCTGCGGAGAAGGGGGGATTCGAACCCCCGGTACAGTTTCCCGTACGACAGTTTAGC
>JBAXDH010000124.1:0-10916 GCA_037141055.1 bacterium
TAGCCTTTTTAAACGTGGTTTCACCAAGTTGCCAGTTGTTGAAATCCCCAACAAGCAGGATGGAGGATGCAGATTTATACTGATCTCCGGAGAGAGAAAATTTAACTTTACAGACTGGTTTTGCTTTTACAAATTTCTTTTCGATACTCATAATTGATAGGTTTATTTAAACTAAATTGGTGCAAATTTACAAAATCTTTCTCTTTAGAATTGTTAAATCCATGTTAAATTTGAACCAAAGATGTCGAAAGTAGCTGGATATGTGATGTTTATATGTTGTTCGCTCACGGCTTGCAGCCACCATAATGAACAACTTACAGTATTGTCGGCTCCTGCAGGAAAAGAATACACGGCAATCCGGAAAAACGGGGTCACCGTGATTCCGAACGGAAGGTTTGTTACTCCGGCAGGGCTTTCGGTCGAAGTGGCTCCTCATCCGTACGGACTTGCAGTAAGCGGCGACGGACAGATCGCAGTCACGGCCAATTCGGGCGTAAGGCCGCTCTCCATCACCATCATCAAAGGATTGCAAAGCAAACATCCGTCGGTGATGCAGGTGCCGCCCGGTCCCGATAACAACCGGGGAATCCTGGAGTCTGTGTTCATGGGGCTTGCATTCTCCCCGGATCAGAAACTGATTTATGTGGCAGGAGGCCAGGCGAACAAAGTGTATGTGTTTTCGGCAGGTGACGGTAAAAGGCTTGATTCCATTGATTGTTCCGCAGAAATCAATGGAAAGAAATACCCTGATGGTTATATCGGGGATATGGTACTGGAGAAAAAAGGCAGGTACCTGTTCGCCGTGGACCAGACCAATTTCCGCCTGGTGATCATCGATTTGCAAAGCCGCAGAGTGGCCGGGAGTGTAGCTGTGGGCCGGTATCCTTTCGGAATCGCCCTTTCACCGGATGAGAAAAATGTGTACGTGGCCAATGTCGGGATGTTAGCCTACCAGAAGATCGATTCCCTGGAAGCAAAGAAAGATTACGGAAACGCCCTGAAATATCCGCCATTTGCATTCGGATCGAAGGAGATGAAGGAGGGGGTGAAAATTGGCAATGTAATGGTTCCCGGAACCGGAGAGCCGAATGTTCCCGAATCGTTCTCGGTGTGGACCGTTTCCGTTGCAGACATGCTGCACCCGGTCGTTGTGGCAAAGATAAAGACCGGAACGCTGGTAGGAGCGAAAGTTGAGGGGATCCCTGCCGTTGGCGGTTCCAGCCCGAATTCGATCGTGGCAACTTCAAAATATGTGTTTGCCAGCAATGGAAGAAATGACAACATTTCGGTGATCGACATCGGGAGCAACAGGATTGTGAAAGAGATTCCGCTCCGCCTGCATGAAGCCGTAAAACATTTCCGCGGGGTCATCCCGTTCGGACTGGCAGTTTCACCGGATGAAAAACGATTGTACGTAGCAGAATCCGGGATCAATTCGGTCGGAGTCATTGATATTCCTACATTAACCGTAGCTGGCCATATTCCGGCAGGATGGTTTCCATCGAAAATTGCTATTACAAAAGATGGCAAAAAGCTTATCGTTGCGAATGCCAAGGGCTACGGCAGCGGTGCAAACGGTGGCAGGAGTTTTAAAGCCGGCCCGGAGGGAACTTACATCGGCTGTTTGATGAAAGGCACAGTTTCCGTCATTGACATTCCGTCGGATGCCATGCTTGCAAGGTACACCCAGCGTGTGATCCGGAACAATTTCAGGATCGGAAGCGTGGAGGAAGCCAGGCTGGCCCGGGGGGATAATCCCGTTCCGGTTTATGGCGGAGACCGGGAATCGCCGGTAAAGTACATCGTTTTCATCTCGAAGGAAAACCGGACCTACGATGAAGTGTTCGGCCAGCTCGCAAAGGGCCGCGGCGATGCGTCCATTGCCCGCTATGGCAGAGGTGCAAGCTTTTTCAACAAGGACCGTACGCGGCATGTTGAAAAGGCCACCGTCATGCCGAACCACCTGAAACTGGCCTCCCGCTTTTCGGTGGCGGATAATTTTTATGTCGATTCCGATGTCTCCGCCGACGGGCACAGGTGGCTGGTAAATACCTATCCGAACGAATGGGTGGAAGCCACCGTACCGGCAAGCTACGGGGGAAACCGGTCGTACAATCCTTCGTCAAAAGCCCCGGGCAGCCTTGGTATGACAGGCTCGGCGGGCGCAATTTACCCGGAGGATTACAACGAGGCCGGTTCCATGTGGGACCATCTCGAACGGAACGGGACCGACTTTTTCAATTTCGGGTTTGGGGTGATGTTTGAACCCGCGTTTTATGCCGACACGTTCAAATATTTCGGCATCCGCTATTTTGCCAATTACCCGATGCCGGCACCCATGTTTTCAAGGACTTCAAGGAGCTATGTGACTTTCAACATGGCCATCCCCGACCAATACCGCGTCAGCCAGTTCGAAAAGGAGTTCAACGAGAAATGGACCGGGCCGGGGAAGAAACTGCCGCAGGTTTTAACCGTTATTCTTCCAAACGACCATGGTGCCGGCGAACGTCCGGAGGCCGGTTATCCGTTCAGGGAAAGCTACATGGCCGACAACGACCTGGCGGTCGGCCGCATCGTGGAATTCCTTTCCCACACACCATACTGGAAGAACATGGCCATTGTCATTACTGAGGATGACGCCCAGAACGGGGTGGATCACATCGATGCCCACCGCAGCATCCTGATGGTCATTTCACCCTATTCCAAAAAAGATTATGTGAGCAGAACCCATTACAGTTTCGGCAGCATTTTCAAGACTTTCTGGAACATCCTCGGATTGCCTTACCTCAACCAGTACGACGCCGGGGCAACCGATCTTTCAGATATGTTTACCGGCACGCCGGATTTCAGCCCGTATGAGGCATTACAGGTCGATTCAAGAGTCTTTGATCCGCAGAAAGCATTGACCCCGCTGGATGAAAAATTCGACTGGAAAGCCCTTTCAGAATCACCGGATATCGACAACCCCAAAGACATGAAGGAGGACCAGAAAGAAAAAGAAGAATACCGCACAGGTGATCAAAAAGAAGAATGATCCCTATCTTTACACATTCAACCATAATCCTGAACTCATACATCTTGTCATGAACCGCAAAAAGAAAAACACTGCCAAAAAAAACAAGGGTAAAAAGTTAACTGAAATGGCCGGTCTGGCTATAAAGCACGAATTTTACCTTGAAGCTTCCTGGATTTTATCCACGCTGTTTGAAAGAAAACTCACGAAGATTTTTGAAATGCTGGAAGTCCCGGCACAGCGGCATCCGCTTACGTTTGCACAACTGATCAAACGGGTCAAGTTTTTACTTACCGGTTCAGAGCAAGCGGAACTGGCAACGGAAACCAGCATCTCCCTGATCGATGAAATCCGAAACTGGAAAAATCAGCGCAACGATATCCTGAAAGACATCCCGGATGTTCATGTTTCAAAGGAAAGGCTTGAGCGGCTGGCATCGGAAGGAGTGAAATTGTACAAGAAGCTGAATAATTTACTGAAATCGGTAAAACCGGAACATATCGTTGCTGAAAAAGAAAAGACAGGTTAATATATTGAAGGAAACGGAATTGACATCGGCAGACAAGGTTATCCGAAAAATCTGTTACAGCAGTTCCATTATCAAACTGCGCTCTAAAACCAGGGTGTATAACAGACAAAAGATAGAACAGATTTCCTTAAATCAACTCAAACAAAGACTGATGGATTCCAATAAAAACCTGGTTCAGCATTTTATTCCCGGGTTGAATGAAATTGTCAGGCATGTATTGATGTGATCTGATTTGTTATTTCTTCTTTTTCTTTGCTCTGCCGGATTCAGGTTCTGCTTTCTCTTTTTTAGCTTTCTTTGCCTTCTTTGGTGCACTCTCCTCTTTTACTGTTTTCGTCCTTTTTTTTCCTGTTTCAGCTTGTGACTTTTCAGGGGCTCCTTCGGCTGTCGGCTCAACCTTCTTCTGACCTGGAAAAAAAGAGAACAGGACTATTTTGTACTCTTTTTCCAGTTGGGCAAAGTCGTTCTGCCGGATCAGGTTAAATTTTCCGTCAATCTCCAGGTAAAAATTGTCCTGATCCCCGTCATGGAATATGACAAGCGTCTTTTTCTTGTTCAGGATGGAAATAAGGTTTTTCACATCCTTTAAATCTCCGAGAATATGAACTGCGGGGAGGATCTTTTTCGTTTTTTTAATGGATTTCATGGCATTTTTGGATAAAATTAAATAATTCACACAAGGTACAAATATCCTGACTATTAATTACCGATGATTTCCGTGATCGGATTCCCGGTGCAGGCGCCTGGAGATGTAATTCTTAAGATCATTGAAAGCAAACTCAAACGCTCGGTGTACCAATTTGTCCGGAGTTATTTTTAACCGATACACGGGTCGTGTCCACCTTGTTTCGGGACGGAATAATTACAGCACTATCTGGAATTAGTATAAATTTGCAAAACAGTATACTATAAATCAGTATGGGCACCATGAAAGGAATTTACCGGGTCGACGGCATGTCGTGCGCATCCTGCGCCGGAAGCATTGAAACCATGCTGTCGGCAACGGAAGGTATCAGTTCGGCCACTGTTAACCTTGCTTCCGAGCAGGTAATGGTGGAATTTGATCCTTCGGTTATCGCACTGGAGCAGATTGTCAAAACGGTGGATGACCTGGGATTTAAACTCATTACGCGCGATCTTTCTGCCGAGGAGGTGCACGATCTTGGTGCCATCCGGTTAAAGCGGCTGCAAACCAATACGATGCTGTCGGCCGCCTTCTCCATCCCGGTTGTGCTCATTGCCATGGTGTTCCATCACATGCTTTACGGGAATTTAATTATGATGGCCCTGACTATCCCGGTGCTGGCCTGGTTCGGGAAAGAGTTTTTTGTCATCGCCTGGAAGCGGATGCTGCATTTCGATGCCAACATGGATACGCTGGTTGCCCTGGGCACCGGCAGCGCTTTCCTGTTCAGTTCATTCAATACGCTGTACCCGGAATTCCTGTTGAGCCGGGGCTTCGAACCGCATGTCTATTTCGAGGCGGCCACGGTGATCATCACCTTTATCCTGCTTGGCAGGTACTTTGAGGAGAAGGCGAAGAGAAAAACCGGCGAAGCCATTAAAAAGCTGATGGGACTCGGTGTGAAAACCGCCAGGGTTATACGCAACGGCGTTGAAAAAGAGATGCTGATCTCCAAAATCGTAAAAGGCGATATCCTGGTGATCAGGCCGGGCGAGAAAATCCCTACTGACGGAAGGGTAACCGAAGGTTCAAGTTCCATCGACGAAAGCATGATCACCGGCGAATCGGTGCCGGTAACCAAATTTCCCGGGGATGAAGTGATCGGCGCCACTATCAACCAGACCGGAAGCCTGAAGGTGGTGGCCGAAAAAATCGGCAACGAAACCCTGCTCTCACAGATCATCCGGCTGGTGCAGGAAGCACAGGGAAGTAAAGCCCCCATTCAGAAGCTTGCCGACAGGATCGCGTCCGTTTTTGTGCCCGTTGTCATGGGCATCTCCGTGCTGACGTTCATCGCATGGCTGATACTGCTGCCCTCTGCAGGTGCCCCGTTTGCTTTTATTGCCGCGGTAACGGTGCTGGTCATCGCCTGCCCGTGCGCTCTTGGCCTGGCTACACCCACCGCCCTGATGGTTGGACTGGGTAAAGCCGCCCAGCATGGAATCCTGGTAAAAGATGCCCGGAGCCTTGAAATTTTTTGTAAAACCACCGCCATCGTCCTCGATAAAACAGGCACCGTAACGATCGGAAGGCCGCAGGTGACGGATGTGATCTGGGATGCGGGATACGGGATGGAGGATGCGGGAGAAAGCCGGGATATTCCCGGTGCAATCGTTGCCATTGAAAAAATGTCGGAACATCCTTTTGCCCAGGCGCTGGTTAATTTTTTCAGCGAGGGTAAAGCTGCAAAGGAAGTTGGTTCAAAACCTGAAGCGACGGGCCCGGGCCTTGTGTCCAATTTTGAAAGTATTACCGGGAAAGGTGTTGCAGCCAATTTTGATGAAAAATTGTTTCATATCGGGAGCAGGTCCTATATCACCGACAGTGGCTGTATCATCCCGGAAATGTTCGGGAAGGATGAACTGAACCTCAGGCAGCAGGCCCGATCGGTAGTCTATATTTCATGCAACCGCGCAGTGGTCGCCATGGTTGCCCTTGCCGATACCGTTAAACCCGGTTCGGCAAAAGCGATCGCCAGGCTGAAGGAGATGGGGCTGCAGGTGCATTTATTATCGGGCGACAGCGTGGCCATCACTTCTCACATTGCTGCTGCGGCAGGTATTGAAATATTCAGGGCGGAGGCAACACCCGGCGAAAAATCGGCCTATGTAAGCCGGCTGAAAGACCAGGGATTCACGGTGGCCATGGTTGGCGACGGTATCAACGACTCACCTGCGCTGGCCGTGTCGGATATTGGCATTGCCATGGGAACCGGTACCGATATCGCCATTGAAAGCGCCCAGATCACCCTGATCAAGGGTGACCTTGAAAAACTGGTGACGGCCCTGAAACTCTCGCATGCCACTGTGAAAACCATCCGGCAGAACCTCTTCTGGGCATTTTTTTACAACCTTGTTACCATTCCTCTTGCGGCAGGCGTGCTTTATCCCTTTACCGGTTTTATGCTGAACCCCATGATTGCCGGTGCAACAATGGCCTTCAGCTCGGTTTCGGTGGTAAGCAACAGTTTGCGGCTGAGATCCAAACGGATCGACTGAGTTTGCTGCAGTGAACCGAATTCATTTTTTTTCCTATCTTTGACCGCAAAGGCAACATCCCTGTATGCGTAAATGGTTACTGATCTCTGTCATTCTGTGCAGCATCAATTCCCCTGAACTATCCGCCCGGCAGATCCCGCCGGACAGGATTGTCCTTGACAGCCTTTTTCGTTTAAAGCCACATGACAGCCAGGTTCAGAAAGCCATGATTTACATGGAGGTTGAAGAAATTATCAGAGAATCCTTCCCGGAAAAATCATTCAGTTACCTGGTTTCAGCACTCAGGATCTCCATTTTTGAAAATAACGACAGCCTGAAGGCCAATGTCATGATGCAGATGGGGGATTTTTATACCTTGAGGCGTAAGTTCAAGCAGGCCCAGGAACAATACCTTGCCGCCAGGAGAACCTTTCAGCGCATCGGGCAAGTCCCCGGCGAAGTACGTGCACTGGCCCAGATCGGGATGATAAACCGCATCCTGGAAAATCACGCCATTGCGCTTGATTATCTTCAAATGGCTGAGGCCCTGGCCTGGCAAACCTCTGATCAAACAGTTAAAGGGAAAGTATATGAACAGATCGGACTGACCTATCGGGACAAGAAAGACCGTCAGGCGTCATACACGGCCTTCAACAGGGCATTATTATTATTCATCAAGGCAGGTGACAGGAAAAGGGAGTTTCGTATACGGTCTCAGATCGGAAGTAAATACCTGGATGAAGACAGGAATGAAGAGGGCCTTGCATACTACAAGGAACTGGTGCAGGAGGCCGACACCTCCGATGATGAACTGAGAGGAATCCTGTACACCCGTATCGGCCATATTTATGACAAGATGGATGACACCCGGACTTCATTGTATTACAACAATAAAGCACTGCATTGCCGGCAGCGCTGGCCGGCGCTCAGCGCCATTTCCAGTTCACTGATCAATATCGCCGGGGATTATTACAACATGGACAAACCTGACTCCGGGAAACTTTACATGGATTCAGGGATGATCATGGCACAAAAACTTGACATGAAGCAATTCATGGCCAATGGCTACAACCATTTGAAAAACTATTACCTGCGGCATGGAGACAAATCCCGGGCGATGGATTATTTTGCCAGGTACAGCGCGATAAGTGATCAGATAAGCCTGGAGAAATACCGGAATAACATCGCGATAATCGTCGCATCGCAGAAACTTCAGAGGTTGCAGGAATCCGGGAATGCGATTGTTCGCCGGCACAACATTCAGACCCTGAATTTGAAATATCATGCCTATCAATCGCTGATTTTGCAGATACTCACGGGACTGGCCGGATTTTCGATGCTGGTTGTTGTCATGATTTTGCTGGTTCTTCGATGGAACAGGCGAAAAATGCAGGCATTGAACATGCAGCTGTCGGCTGAAATTAATGACCGTGAGGCCACGGAAGTGCAAACCTACGACCGTGAAACCCAATACAAGTTTATTACGGATAACTCCATTGATTTTATCACCCACCTGGATGATGAAAACAAGCGGATTTATTCATCCCCGGCTTGTTTGCAGGTATATGGGTATGATGCGGAGGAAATGCTCGCAAAATCACCGGAGGAACTTACACACCCCGATTTCATCGATTTTGTTGATTCGGAGTATGACACGATGATAGAAACCAGGGCTTCCCGCCAGTTTACCTATCAGGCACTTAAAAAGGATGGTTCTGTGTTCTGGGTTGAATCGGTTTTGAATCCGCTTTTCGATTCAATCAGTGGGTCTTTCAAAGGGACGATAGGTGTATCCCGCGATATTCAGGAACGAAAAGCTAAAGAATTTGCAATTATGGAAGGAACAAAACAAAAAGAAAATTTACTCAAGGAGATCCATCATCGGGTTAAAAACAATTTTGCCATCCTTGTCAGCCTGATCAACATGCAAATGGCGCAGACAAAAAACCCGGAGTTGCTGCAATCGCTTACCAATCTTCAGCTGCGTATCCGCACGATGTCTCTGGTTCATGAAATGTTGTACCGTTCTAAGGATTTTGAGAAGATATCTTTCCCTGGGTATCTCCGGTCGCTGGCCTCCGTAATCGCTTCAACCTATAACCGGCGCGATATCGATCTGGTAGTGGAAGCCGACGAGGTGGTAATGGATATAGAGGCATCCATACCGCTTGGCCTGATGGTGAATGAACTGTTAAGCAACTCTTTCAAACATGCCTTTCCCGACGGACGGCAAGGAAAAATAAGGATTTTGTTCGAAATTGATTCCACGGGAAGTACATACACCCTTGTGGTAAAGGACAACGGTGTCGGCTTTCCGGAAGGAGCAAAACCTGAACAGTATAAAACAATGGGGCTCCAGGTTGTTCAGATTTTATGTGCCCAGGTGGAAGGTAAGATGGCTTTTGCCAATAACCGGGGTGCTTCGTTTACCATTTCATTCCAGCCACCGGCAAAAAGCACAAGGTAGCACAAGATCATCTCAGCAGAGTTTTAATTTTCGCCATCGTTAACAATTATTTAACACAACGGTAATAATTTGTTAACATGACATGGGAGGGGTAGAAATACCTTTGTCGAAAATTAAAACTCATGAACATGAAAAGATTTACCAGCATTATTTTAACCTTTGGATTGATCCTTCCGATGTTGCTTCTGTCTGCAGTCGCCAAGGCACAAAACCAGTTTGATGTCCTGAAAAAAGAGCAGGATACATTAAAGGAAAATGTAGGCACCCTGCGCGATAAAATCGGCGGTGTTGAAGAAAGAGTGGCAACTGCCGAGGCAGATCTTGCCAAACTGACGAAAATCAAATTGTCAGGGTATATCCAGGCGCAATACATGCATTATGAAGCATCCAGCTCATACCCCGACAATGTATTCATGCTTCGCAGGGTAAGGTTCAAACTTCAGTACGAACCTATCAATGGCGTTGTTTTTGTTTTGCAGCCCGATTTTACACCCGGCAACATCACCCTCAAAGATGCGTATGTTCAGCTGAACGACCGCTGGTTGAAGACCTTCTCATTATATGCGGGTAAATTCAACAGGCCCAATTATGAAGTTGAATATTCTTCGAGCAGCCGCGAGGTGCCTGAGCGCTCACGCGTGATCCGTGCCATTTACCCCGATGAGCGGGCCACCGGCGCCAAGTTGGAAATTGCTCCTCCCAAAATTCCATTGAAAATTCAGCTGGCCGTATTCAACGGAAATGACGGCCTCACCATTGCCGATGCCGCCGGCAACAACATCAACCCCCTGAACAATGATTTTGACAACCACAAAGACTTCATGGGCCGTGTTACATATACCTTTAAATTAGGCAAGATCGGCGCACTTGGAATCGGTGCACATGGTTATTATGGCGCAATCAAGGCCAACACCGTCGACGTGCTCAACTCCGATTATACCTATAACAAAACGCTGGACAACACCGGCAAACTGGTTAAAAAGAACTGGGTCGGTTTTGAAGGCCAGCTCTATTTTGATTTCCTTGGCGGTCTTGCCCTCAAAGGTGAATACATCTTTGGTGTGAACGGAACCCCCGGATATGCCAGCAAAACGACTGCTACAGGCGCACAGGTTGTAAACGGCATGCGCAATGACACCCTCTTTATGACCACCACCACCACCGTCACCACCAATAACCGTCCGGCTATCGAGAAGAGCTTCAGCGGTTACTACATCTACCTGATCAAGAACATCGGTAAACACCACCAGGTTGCTGTACGCTATGATTATTACGATCCCAATACCAAACTGTCATCCGACCTTATCGGCGTGAACAAATGGGACGGCAGTGTGGCTACAAAAACAACGGACAAATACACCTATTCAGGAACCAATCCTGTTGTTGCCACCAATGCCCAGACAAAGACCACTGTAAACAACTCTCTGAAGAGCGGAACCGGTGATATCAAATACCAGACGATCACACTGGCCTATACCTATTACTTTGATGATAACATCAAAATCATGCTTGGATACGAGATTCCCCTGAACAAAAAAGTGGGAGTTGATTCAAAAGGAGTCGGTAATGTTACCACTGCATATGCAGTAAACGGCAACCCGGGTGTTTATGATTACAGCAACGTTATCAAACAAAACACCCTGACGCTGAGGTTGCAGGTGAAATTCTAGACCCTGCCAACCCCACCCCACCCCAAACAGGGAGGGTAAGCCCCACCCCTGCCCCTCCCCAAACAGGGAGGGTAA
>JBAXDH010000125.1:0-10898 GCA_037141055.1 bacterium
AGGTAAAAAGCCCTTGTGCTCATATAGAATGTAGCAAGAAAAGAACACAAAAGCACGCAAAGTCCAAATATTTTCAGCCATCTTTTCTCGAAAGTATAGAGCCACAGTGCGAAAGGGATTTTGACAAAAATAGCTGATGCAAGGATGTTTTTATTCGAGTATACAGATGTAATTTCGATGATGGAAGGGATAACTTTTGATATATATAATGAAATATAATAAAATACCGTGAAACAGTCTATTAACAGCAGAGATGCCATTACTATCACAATAAGCCTGAAGTATCGCCTGTCAAAACTTAGAATAACAGATAGTATGTAAGTAGCGGAAAAAACCGTGAAATATTTTACGAAAGTTAGAATTGCTTCCGGGATATTTATGGCCTTAGTGAATGAGAGAAGCCCAACCCCCAGGAACAGTGTATAGGCAAGGCCAATTCTGTTCCTGAAAAATAATCCATAGCGACCTGGCTCGGAAGAGGGATTGTTACGGACTAAAAGGAAAATAAAGGAGCATAGGTTCAACAAGGATAATGACAGAAACTTTGGCCCGTTGGGGTCAAGGGCGAGAAAGTTTGGCGTAACCACCACAATCAGGGCATACCCGAGCAAGATAAGGACATGTACCACATTAATTGGTCTGGTCGAAGATTTTACTAAAGGTGGTCTCTTTCTTTTGATTATTTGCTTGGTCATAATATTGAATGAAATTATAAGCAGGTCCTGTTTTAACTTTGAAAAAAACAGGGGACCGGGTTTTCATACGACCCCGGATCAGTTAATGCCCCTTGCAGAAGCGTTCCAGGTTCTTTATGGCGTCCTTGTCTCCGCGTGCCGAGGCAGTCTGGAAATCTGCACAGGCATCATCTGCGTTGCCCAATAGCCTGTTACAAAGGCCACGAAGGTTGATCAAGTCGGAAGTGTTATTGCCCAGGTCGATGGAACGATTGATATCATTGATGCAGCGATTGTACTCTTTACCATAATAATAGCAATAAGCCCTGCCGGCAAACACAATGGCTACACTTGTCTCCTTGCTGATAAATGCATTAAGGTATTTCAGGGCCTCCGGGTAGTTTTTTCTGGCCAGATTTTCCATGGCATTCGAATAAGTTTGTTGATTATTTATAATCCGGACATCCCGTTGAAGTTTAATTTTTGTCTTTAAAAGAATCGTATCTTTCGGAAGATGCTGTATAGCGGAATCAATAGATTGGAGTGAATTCTGATATTTCCCTGTTTCCCAATAGAGTGCTGACAGGTCCAGCCATGCCTGAGAATTCGTTTTTACCAGGCAAATATAACCGTTTAACAACTTAATTGCTTCTTCTTTTTTACCTTGTTGAATGAGCACTTTACAAATGAAATCCGGGATGATAAAATACCGGGGTTTCATTACCAGAGCTTTATATGCATACAAAAGTGCACTGTCATAATTGCCTAGTTTAGAGTAGGCCATGGCCATGTAATGTTCCCTGGAAACTGAATAAGGGCATGATTTATCGGGACGCATGATGTTGATTGCATCCTGGTATCTGCTTTCCTTGATTAGAAATTGTGCTTTGATTGCTGCGATTGGCTCTGGGCCGCTGATAGTCAGGTTTGGAATGGAAGGGAAGTTATTAATAAAAAAATCGGCACTATGGATTTGTTTGCCCGACTGCAATTCATCATCGGCATAACGCTGCAAACGGAGTGAGAGGAAATTGAGCAATAATATATAGGAACAGAAGACGAGGATAAGTATATATGTGGAAGATAGCAGTTTTTTCAGCAAGGGATTGCCTGCATTTATGTCCTGAAAAAAACCCGGAGAATAAGCGATACCTGCACCGATATAAATTGCAAACAGTGTTTGTATCTCTGGTCTGTCGGACGGGAAGTTGAAAAAGGCGTCGAAACTGTAACAGAAGATACCAAAAGCCGCTAGAAATAGGTAGCTGAATGAGTTTATTGTGGCGTTTTTATTGAAAAATGCCACAATAAAATTATAAATAAGAAAGGCAAATATTGAGATGAAAATCAACCCGCCGAAAATTCCTGTTTCAGTTGTAATCTCAATGAAATCGTTATGGGTGTTATACATGAAAACAAAATCTGATTTTGTTTGATTTTCATATTTCATATTCAGAATTTTCCAGTTGCCGATGCCAATACCAAGAAAAGGATCATGTTTAAAAATATTAACAGATCTTTTCCAGCTTTCCAGTCTCAGTAAAGATGACATTTCGTCAGAGCGAATGGTAGATAGCCTTTCCGAAATAGCTGCATTATATGTATTTGCCTCTTTGGGATAAAAATATTTTTGTGTAATCGTAAAAATGATCAGGGCGGAAAAAAAGGCGGCAAATATAAAAACCGGCATTTTATATCGAGGACTGACCTTGTATCGGGCATTGAAGATCATTACAAAGGCAATATATGCCACAGCCAGGAATGCGGATGCCAGATAAAATGTTCTGGTACTCATGTAGAGAGTGGCCAGTAAAGCACAAACGAGGGCGAAAAATCCAATTTTTTTCAGCCACCCCCTTTCGAAAGAAATGAGCCATAATCCAAAAGGAATTTTCACAAATATAGCTGCAGCAAGGATGTTTTTATTGGCATATACGGATTTGATTTCGATGATGTTGTTTATCTGCCCTGAAACATACAGGAATATACTGTAGAAAACGGTAAAGCAGTCCCATAGAAGAAGAAACACAAATGTTATCACCAGCGTTTTAATATATTGCCGATCCAAACGGAGAATTATGGAGATAATATAAGCAGCATTGAACACTGTGAAATACTTTGCAAAACTGAGGATGGATTCGGGGATATTGGTGGCTTTCAAGAAGGAGATCATAATGAATCCAAGGAGGAGAGAGTATGCCATGCCAATTTTGTTTCTGAAAAATGACCATCGGAGATCAGTGTCTGCCTTAAACTCACTTCTGGTTAGCAGAAAAAGAAAAGAGAGAAGATTCAGTATTGACAGAGAAAAGAATTTTGGACCATTGGAGTTTAATGCATGGAAGTTTGGCATCACCACAGCTATGAATGCATAACTCAGTATAATCATTGAAAATGCAAACAGTTCCGGTCGAATATGTGATTTGTAAACAGGGGTCTTGGATGTTTTAAATGTTTTTTTTGTCATATATTTTGAAATGGAAATCATTAAATGATGTTATACTCGTAAAGGAAATCAGCAAAAGATGTTTGCATGGTTCAATCGAACAGCTAGAACTCCTTGCAAAAACGCTGCACATTGTTCATTGCATCTTTATTGCCCCGCCCAGCTGCATTTTGAAAATCATTACATGCTGCATCATTCTCTCCCAACGCCCGATAACAGGCACCGCGAAAATTCAGCAGGTCCGGAGTGTCGTATCCCCCGGTGATGGAAGCATTCACATCATCGATGCATTTCTGATATTCCCGGACAGATAAATAGCAGACTGCCCGCCGTGCAAAAACGATTGCCGGGCCGTGCTCTTTGCTGATGATCTCATCCAGATATTTCAGGGCCTCAGGAAATTTTTGCCGGTTGTAATATCCCATCGCAGTGGTGTAGGTTTGCTGATATGGGATGATCCTCCTGAACATGCTGAGTTCTTTCTGTTTTGCTCGGATAAGGCTGTCTCCGGACAGGTGCTTTGCTGCAGTGTCAATCGCATGTAGCGCTTTTTCGTAATTGCCGGATTCGAGGTATATTGCGGTTAAGTCCTCCCACGCGTTGGCGTTGGTTCGTTCAAGGGAGAGGTAACCCGTTAACATGCTGATTACGCTGTCTTTCCTTCCTGTGGATTTCAGTTCAAAGCAGATGAACCTGAGCGGTTCGTAAAAGCGGGGCTTTAAGGCATGTGCCTTGTAGGCATATATCAGGGCACTATCGGTTTTGCCTATTGCGGAGTAAGCCTGGGCCAGAAGATACTCCCTCCTGCTGTCGAAAGGGCTCGACCGGTCGGGGAGGAGGAGTTTGATGGCATCCCGGTACATTTCCTCGTGGATGAGATACCGCGATTTGATTGCAGCAACGGGCTCATCCGTACTGCTTAGATTAAACATGGACGGGTATCCTTCCATGAATATGCTTGCAGGGTGGCTGAGGGAGTTTTGTGCCCCGTCTGCCTGGGCAATGCACTGCAATTTCAATGCACGGGTGTTCAGCAGAAGCATGTATGAGATGCATACCAGGAATACCATGGTTATGACTGAGAACAATCCGGTTACCCATGGATTTGCCGGTTTGCTCCCGTTGAATGTAGCCGGCGAATATGCGATGCCCATCCCGATAAATAGAGCAAAGAGCGATTGTATCTCCGGCCTGTCTGCCGGGAAGTTGAAGAAGGCATCGAAGCTGTAACAAAACATTCCGAATGCGGGGATCAACAGCTTACTGTATGAATTCTCCGATGCTCTGCGACTGAAAAATGCCTTCAGGAAATTCCAGAACACAAATCCGAACAGGGAGACGAAAGCCAGCCCGCCGAAAATTCCCGTTTCTGCTGTAATTTCAATGAAATCATTGTGATTTTTGACCATGTACATGAAACCGTCCTTTGTTGGATTTTCATATTCCAGGACTCGGATTTTCCAATTCCCGGTGCCTACACCCAGCAGCGGTTCTTCCTTGAATAAAATGGCAGACCTTTTCCAGCTTTCCAGTCGCAGTGACGCAGAAATTTCACCGGAGGAGATCGTGGACAACCTTTGCGTAACATTGGCATTATACGTATTGGCGGTTTTTGGGTAGAAATAGCGCTGGGTGAGGGTGAAAATAAGCATCGCGAGCAGCAGGGTCCCGAACACATATACCGGCATTTTATATGGGTGCGTAAGCATAGTGCGTCTGTTCCTGAGCAGTATAAAAATGCAGTAGCTGACGGTAAGAAATGCCAGTCCCAGGTAAAAGGTCCTGGTACTCATATAGAATGTGGCCAGGAAGGCAAGAAACAATGCTGAAAACCCAAATTTTTTCAATAAGCCTTTTTCGAACGAGAGGAGCCAGAATGCAAACGGGATTTTTACAAAAATGGCCGAACTGAGAATGTTCTTGTTCGAATAAACCGATTTGATCTCCATGATGCCAGGAATCAACCCGGAGATGTATAACAGGATGTTGTAAAATACAGTAATGCAATCAACGATCAGCAGCGATACCATCACGATTGAAAGTATCCTTAAATACCGCCCGTCAACACAAAGGAGGCTGGAAATAATGACAGCCGCACAAAAAACAGTGAAATATTTCGAGAAACTCAGGATGGATTCAGGGAGGTTGATTGCTTTTGCAAATGAAACCAGGCCCAGGACAATGAACAAAGTATACGCCAGACCGATTTTGTTTCTGAAAAAGGTCCCTGAAAAATTCCGGCCAGGGTTTAACCTGTTAGAGAATATCAGGAATAAGAAACTACACAGGTTCAGGAGGGATAAGGTGAGAAATTTCGGAGCGTTGGAATCGTACGTCCCGAACCTCGGGGTGATAACCGTGATCGTTGCATACGCCAGCAGGATCAGGAGGTACGAAGCCTGCAACGGAGTCTGCAACATTCTCTCAACATTGGCCCTGGCCGTATTGCCTGGTTTCTTTTTCATATTTATAAAGTCACGGTAATCTGCACCGCAATGATACGAAAGGGATTAACTCATCGCACAAATATAGAGCATTATTTGTGACAGGAAATGTAAAGAGTCTAACGATGACATGATTGATTTGTCGAAAAACGATCTTCTATGCGCAGACAATAGTGAAAACTATTATTTTTGCCGCATCAGGTTTCTATTTATCCTGGCACAAATATACAACATGGTACAAAAAACAACCTTGATTGCCAAAGGGACTAAGAAAAAGCCGCAACAACCGAACCTGAATTATTCCTTCCTCATTATAACCATAATTTACGGGTGCCTGGCAGTAGCCGTGCCCAATCTCCATGCACTGGATTCCAACGGTACGAAGTTTTTAGCACTTTCACTGCTGAATCTTGTCACTTTTGGATGCTTATCAGGCAACAAGAATATTCGGGAACGCCCATCCTCCTGTTTTATTTTATTTCGCAATGGTGTCGGGATGGCATATACAGCCTTGATGGTGTTTTCCATACTCTCCTTTTTTAAATCAACTAATCTGGCTGAGTCGGTTCTTCATTTTACAAAAATATTTACTGTATTCACGGCAGCATATTTTGTCTCAATTTTTTGCGTCACTGATAAAAGGTACATTTCATACCTATGTGGGGTGATGACCTTATTATTGGTTATTGATTGTCTGAGCGTGTTTTCCGGAGTCATATTATATATCCAGGGCAAAATACCGATATTAAGTGAAGTTAAATCAGTTTATGCCAATAAAAACTGTTTAGCCTCCGCGATTTTTGTTAAAATTCCTTTTGCAATCTACCTCATGCTGTTTGACCGGAAATGGCTTAAAACGTTGGGGATAACAGGTCTTTTGTTTTCGATTACTGCCACGCTGTTACTTAGTACACGGGCATTCTATTTGGGCATAGCCGTACTGGTTTTTGTATTAATTATATTTTTCTTTATCAGGTACAGACAAACGGCTGACAAATATTTTCTCAGATTAATGTTACTTTTTTTGGGAATTATAGTATCAGGCACAGTGCTTTTTTCAGTGACACAGGGTTATTTTTACCCCAAAAGCAAGGATACATATAATAAAAACGTCATGTCAAGGTTGAGCACCATTTCCACTGCCGAAACTTCCGCAGGACTCCGGCTGGGTGCCTGGAAATGGTCGTGGCATGCTTTCAATGAATCCCCTCTGCTGGGTGTGGGAATTGGTAATTGGAAAATTGTAACGATAAAGGAGGAGAATCTTACCGCTCCCGATTTCAGTTCCCGGATGGTTAAAGCCCACAATGATTTTGCCGAAATTACAACTGAAACCGGCATTTTTGGCGGGCTGAGTTTTTTGGCAATTTTCCTGTTGACAGGCCTGGCGTTTATTAAAGCTCTTTTCAGGAGATCCACCCCACAATCGATTGCCATTCTTTTCCTTCCTGCGTTCGGGTTGTTATGCTACAGTTTTGATGCATTCTTTAATTTCCCGCAGGACCGGCCTGAAATCCAATCATTGTTTGCATTGTACGTGGGGATGTCGGTTGCTTTTTCTGCTTTTTACAATCAGGGACAAGTGAGCTCCCCTCCGGAGAAATCCGGCAGATGGAGTTCTAAATGGATGCAGTCCCATTTTCATAAATCCGGCCATGCAACCAACGGCCGGGAAGCAAAAACAGGACTGGTTTTCATCCGGGTTTTTCTTGGCATATTGTATGGAACAACACTAATTTTTTGTAGTTTCATTTTATACGAGAATTTCACTTCTCTGAAACTCCAGCGGCTCATACGGGATGATATTGCAAATGGAACGTTCACACACCCTGCTGACATGTTTTTGAATGGATTTCCTGCCATTCCAACCATTGACATCCATGGAGAACCCATTGCTTCGCTGAAAGCCAGGTATCTCATTAATGAACAACGAAATGAAGAAGCCATTCAACTGCTGAAGCATGACAGATCAAGCCCGTTTGATGGCAGGTGTGAGTTTCATATAGCCTATGCATACAATAACCAGAATAATTTTGACAGCAGCCTGGTGTATCTGGAAAAAGTGTACCGGATGAATCCATTGTTTTTTTTAAATATATCTCACCTTTGTGACATGTATCAAAAGAAAGGAATGGGGGCAAAAGTGGAGGAGATGCTCGATTCGTATTTGTACAAAGTAAAGACAAACAAGGATGCATGGTCTTATACGTCAACTTATTATGTGAATGCCGGTAAATTGCCAGAAGCTGTCTCCGTAATAGACAGTGCCTCAAAATATTTCCCTTCTGACAGTTTGATGATTAAACAAAAGATGGCAATCGACCGTAAATCCATGGTTCTGCCGTATATGACGCTATATAATGAGGCAATCGAAGCATATAATTCAAGAAAATATGACATCGCTTCCCGGTATTTTTCGGAACTGTTGATTAAAATACCCGGGTTTGCAGAGGCACTCGAGTATCGGGCTGATTGTTACCTGATTTTGAAGGACTATAAAAAATGCATTTTGGATATTGACCTGGTAATTTCCGGAGGTGGAAATCGTTCACGACTTTATAATCTGCGTGGTATATGCTGCCAAAACCTGGGCAATATCACGGAAGCATGTGAAAATTATAAAGTTGCATCAGAAATGGGAGACCAGGATGGCTCGAATAATTATGCCAAACTATGCAAGCCCGGGAAAAAGTAGAGGTGACATGATGAAACTAAAATATAAGCAATACGCAGTTTCGCGTGTGATACGCGATTATTTTGATAAACGCACTGATTTTGTGAGGATACTCCTCGTGCAAGAAGTCCTGATTTCAAAATGGGCTTCTCCTACATCTTTCATGTTCAGGTAAATAGCTTTTTTCTTTCCACGATTGAGTTTTTTCCCTGTTTCCGGTCTGCCTTTTGTATAGACCTGAGACATGGTTCGAATCACCTTAACCTTTCCGGCAGGATTGTGTGATGGCGGTATTGTTATTAATACCCTCCCCGTCGTAAAACTCAGAAGTCCCATGTTTGTTGAACAAAATCGTTTTTGTAGGACAAACCCCTACAAGAAAATCAGCAATACCACCACACTCATTTACGGATTCCCTTATAAGGCAGCGAAGCATTAACGTTTAAATTGCAAGTTTTTGATAACTATATTGTTGTACCATAACAAATTGGCAGTAATAATGTTTAAAATATCAGATATGACGGGACAAATTGATTATTATCCAACCATACAATTGGACAAATACTGGTTTTTTTATTATCGTTAACGTATAAAAAATGAGATAATTATATCTCTGAGAAGATTTTATTCAAATGGCAGTTATGAATGTACAAATTGTACGCTTTTTAAAATGGAGACTGGTGTCGTTGGTCATGATTGTTACGTGCCTCCTGGCGACCACATTTGCAAATGCGGCAGACAGGTTTTGCACCAGGTCAGGTAAATGGAATAGTACAGATACCTGGTCGGCAGCCTCAAATGGTACTGCCGGGGCCAGTATTCCTGTCGCAGGCGACAGAGTCTTTATTGAAAGCGGGCGAACCGTCACTGTGGATTCTTCGTATTCAGCAGCCTGTGCCGATCTTTTTGTGGGAACATCCGTTGAAGGAACTGGCACACTGACGTTCAGCGCAAATTCATCGCTGTTTCTGACGGGCAAATTGTCGGTCGGAGGTAATGGCGGCACATCTTCGGATTTTGCAACAGGAACGATCAATTTTGCCCTGAACGCGGTGCTGACGGTAATGGATTCAATAACCATCGGCACCGATGACATAAATCATAACGGAAGTTTGAATTTTACCCATGGAGGACTTCTGAGGATAGGTAGTCTCCTTGATGTTAAATTCCTTGGCAAATTTACGGCCGGAGCGGGAACAATAGAGTATAATGGTGCAGATCAAATTGTTTCCCCCAGGAATGTACTGGGCACATACAATAACCTTACCCTGTCAGGGTCGGGACTGAAAACCACTGCAAACGTTGCTGTAAACGGAACGCTATCCATGGAAGGAACAGCTGCCGCATCGGCGACGATGAACCTTGATCCTTCAGCCACCCTCAGATATGGAGGTTCATCCCCGCAAATAATAGGCCCTGAATTTGGAATACTTTCCGGTACAATCCGCACTTTTAACGGCACCGGGGGAGTAATCGTCGATAACCCTGCCGGGGTAACGCTCGGTTCCGACTGCGGCATTTTAAATGGATTAATGCTGATCTCCGGAAATTTCAACATCGGAAGTCATGTGCTGACGCTCTACGGACCTCCAATCGGGGGAACACCAGCCAACTTAAAGTCCGGCTCTTCCTCTTCACTGAAATTTATCAGCAACCTGCCTGGTCTCTTTATCCCGGCAAGCGTGACGGAGTTGAAGGAACTGACGCTCATCAGCAGCCTCGGGCTCACCCTCCGCAACGACCTGAGTGCAGGTTCGGTCACACTCCTTGGTAAAATAACCACAGGCAGGTATTGCCTGAGTTGTGATGCAATTGAAGGTGCCCCCGGCCCTGCCAATTATATTTTCGGGAAAGTTCGTCATCATTTTACACGCGACGGTTTTTTATTCTCGTTCCCTGTCGGAGATGCTTCATATTATACTCCGGTTGAGGTCTCATTCGGCCCTGAGGTCAACGAGGGGGATCTCATTGTTTCTGTAACTGCGGCACTCCACCCGGAACATGCTGCCGCCGGCTTTAAAGCCGGGAAAATAATTCCCTTTTACTACACGATTGCCGGCAGCGGTCTTGTTTTTAACAAATGCACGGCAACATTTACGTTTGCTGCTGCAAAAGTTCCCGGTGATGCCAAAGCAGACAGATTCGTTGTCAGAAAATATGGGGCAGGGTGGACCGCACTTCAAACAGGGGAAAGAAGCGCGGTCTCTATCCGTGCAAACGGGATCACCTCCTTTGGCGATTTCGTGATCGGGGAAGGGCAGCCTGATGCCGGGACTTCGTTACTCACATATGCAAAGGACACACTCATCGCCAACGGAAAGAGCATGGTGGTGCTCGTTGTTGCTGCAATGGATGTGAATGGGAACCCGATAAGTGCAGGCGGTGAAGCCGTGAGCATTAAAAAGATCCGGGGAAGCGGCATTATCAGCGCAGTTACCGACCAGGGTACCGGCAGGTACAGGGCCGTGGTAACCTCGCCTTCAACCGCTGGCAGCGGTGTGTTTGAAGCCACGATCAACGGCGAACCGGTGAAAAACGGGAAAACAAAGCAGTTTCAAACCGAAATTTTCTATATGGCGGGCTTGCCGGCAGGGAAGAAATCAACACTGACCCTTGGCGGTGCTCCCACCACCCGAAACGGGAATTTTACACTGGCAGTG
>JBAXDH010000126.1:0-10817 GCA_037141055.1 bacterium
CTTGAATTCTGGAAAGCTTCACTGGGAATTATCAGGGATCACTGGCTCACGGGTGTTGGAACGGGCGACATGAACATTGCCTTCAGGGTGCAATACGAAAAGATGCAATCGAAGCTGGCACCCGATCAGCGGTGGCGTTCGCACAACCAGTTTCTTTCCATCTTTATCGGCTTCGGAATATTCGGCCTCATCTGGTTTTTGATTGCACTGTTTTATCCGCCGGTAATTTTGCGGCGCCAGGATGATTATTTCGTGGTCGTATTTCTTGTTATAGCCATTTTGTCCATGCTTACCGAGGACACCCTCGAATCCCAGACCGGTGTGACTTTTTTTGCGTTCTTTTATTCGTTTTTCCTGTTTGCCAGGAAGGCAAAAGATTCCATAATATATAAAGACAATCCAGATGACTGAGAAGCAAGCTTTTTCGCCTGAAAAATGGTTCATGATCGTCAACCCCAATGCGGGCGTAAAAAAGGGGACCAGGGACTGGCCAAAAATTTTGCAAATTCTCAGGGAAGAAAAAGTTGATTTTGATTTTCAGCTGACCACCGGCAAAGGAGATGCAATTCACGTTGCATCGGCTTCAATCCTGAACGGATGCCGGAACATCTGTGTTGTTGGCGGCGACGGCACATTGAACGAAGTGCTGAATGGCCTCATGGGGCAAACGGAAGTCCCGTCTGCTGAAATAACCGTAGGGATGATCCCTGTCGGAACCGGAAACGACTGGTGCCGCATGTTCGGTATTCCGTTCGACTATCTGCAGGCGGTCAATATCCTGAAACAAAAAAAAACGTTTTTGCAGGATTCGGGCAAAGTAACCTATTATCACAAGGAAGAAAAGAGGATCAGGTATTTCATGAATGTTGCCGGGATGGGCTATGATGCACTGGTGGCAAAGAAGACCAACACGCTGAAGGAAAAGGGTCTTGGCGGCCCGCTTACCTATATGTACTTTGTTTTTGCGAGCCTGTTCCAGTATAAATTTATCGAAGCTGTCATCGATGTCGATGGGAAGCCGGCCTTCAAGGGTGAAATATTTTCGATGAATGTCGGGATCTGCAAATACAACGGCGGAGGAATGAAGCAGGTTCCTTTTGCCATACCGGATGACGGGCTGCTTGATGTCACCCTGATTAAAAAAATGGCAAAATGGCTGGTGGTGCGTTATGCCCGGAAATTGTTCGACGGATCACTGGTGAACCTCCCGATGGTGGCGACCTTCAGGGGCGAAAATATACGGATCAGGTCGACCGGGAAAGTTTATCTTGAAACCGACGGCGAATCGCTGGGGCATACTCCGTTCATATTTGAGATATTGCCAAGGTGTGTCATGGTTGTCACTGGTAATTGACGATTGCACGATTGACGATTGCAGATTGAATTTTTGATTGACGATCAACGATTGATTGGTGCTAATCGTAACTCGTAACTCGTCCAATCGTCAATCCCTTTCAATCCAGTCCCCCGATTCTTTGATCAGTTCAACCAGGGCCTCAGCGGCCAGCGATTCATCAATGTTTTTTTTAACCGGAACATCTCCTTTATACAGGTTTATCTTCCCGATTCCCGCACCCACGCATCCATAATGCGCATCGGCCATTTCGCCGGGACCGTTCACCACGCAGCCCATCACGGCAATTTTCAAACCCTTCAGATGCGACGTTTTCGCCTGGATTTCCCGGAGCGCCGCCTGAATGTCGTATTGGGTTCTGCCGCATGACGGACAAGCGATAAACTCGGTTTTGGTGATGCGTACGCCTGTCGTCTGAAGAATTTTATATGCCACCGGAATTTCAAATTCAGGATCCTCCGTCAGCGAAACCCTGATGGTGTCGCCGATACCATCGGCCAGCAGGCTGCCGATGCCAATGGCCGATTTGATACGCCCGTCTTCACCTGCTCCGGCCTCCGTCACACCCAGGTGAATCGGATAGTTCATGCCCGACTGCTTCATCCGTTCGGCCAGTAACCGGTTTGCCGCGATCATCATCCGGACATTGCTTGCTTTCATCGAAAAAACAAGATCGTGAAAAGAGAGGCTTTCACACACTCGGGCAAATTCAAGCGCCGATTCGACCATGCCAAGCGGAGTGTCGCCGTAAAGATCCATGATCCGGTCTGAAAGTGATCCGTGATTTACCCCGATCCGAATGGCAGTGCCATGCGATTTGCAGATTTTTAACAGCGGTGAGAGGCGATCGGCAATTTGCTCAAGGATGTTGCCGGGGTCAGTTTCAGGCGATGCACGGCGCGTGACGCTTGACGGGATGTAATTGCCCGGGTTGATGCGGACTTTTTCGGCAATCGTTGCTGCAATTTCAGCAACCAGCGGCTTGAAGTGAACATCGGCAATGATGGGCGTGGTATATCCCTGGCGGCGAAGGTCGCTCCTGATGTTTCGCAGGTTCTCTGCCTCCTTCATCCCCGGAACTGTGATGCGCACATATTCGCAACCCGCTTCAATCATGAGGATGGACTGGGCCACAGTTGCTTTTGTGTCCAGGCTGTCGGTATTGGTCATCGACTGAACACGCACCGGATAATCTCCGCCCATGGGAAGATTCCCAACATTCACAACCCGTGTCCTGAAACGACTGTACATGATTAATGATCCTATTGTTTCACAATTTCGCTATTTCGCCATTTTGAAAACCTGGAAGGTTTTTTTATCTGCTATATCAGTCCTTTAACCCTTGGTTTTCCTGCAACAAAATCTTTCAGGTAAAACGGTTCAAAGTAGGCAAGGTTTTCGAACCGTTGCTGCCCGAACTTCTCCTCAGCCAGGCCGATCATGAATTTTGCCGAGGCCCGGAATGAATCCAGGAACAGGGCATTTGGATTAGCCTCCAGGAAAGGTTTGCATTTATCAGCACCTTCACCTCCGAAAACGACCGGATGATCCGCCAGGAATTCCTGGAAAGAAAATTCATCAATAATTTCAGCGCGGACTTCCCGGATCTCCTTGATGTCATTGTCATATAACGCACAGTAAACCTCCATGCGCCTTGCGTCAATCATCGGGCAGAAAAGAACCCCACCCCCGACCCCTCCCCATTTTGGGGAGGGGAGAAGGGGTGGGGTCATTCCCTCTGCCATCGCCTGCAGAGTCGGAATCGCTATAAGAGGCTTATCCAGGGCATAACACAAGCCTTTTGCAACGGCCACGCCAATGCGCAAACCGGTATATGAACCCGGCCCCGTACTGACGGCAACAGCATCAACATCACCAGGTGAAAACCCGGAAGTTTGAAATATTTCGGAAATAAAAGTGGTGAGAACGGCAGAGTGTGCGTTCTGAACGGATGATTCTTTGATCCCCAGGATTTCCGCATCACGGAACAGTGCCGCGGAACAAACTTCTGTGGCAGTTTCAATACACAGGATCAGCGCCATTCACTATTTTTCTTTCTCCTTGGTAAACAGGTCCTTTTTGTCAACTTTTTTTACTTTGTCGCCGTCCTTCAGCATTTTGGACACGGCGCTGTACGGAGCGGTGATAACTTCGTCGTGATCTTTCAACCCGCTGATGATCTGGATATACGTATTATCCTGGATTCCGGTTTTGACATTGATTTTTTTAGCTGTACCATCGCTGAGGATAAAGACACATTCCTGGATCTTGTCATTCTTTTTTGCGTTTGAAACCAGCTCAACCTCTTCGTCGCCCTCCTCCTTTTTCGTTTTGGTCTTTGCATTAAGCTTGTCGAGGCTGTCTTTGTCAATGCGGGTGGTTACGGCCTGGATCGGAACCGTCAATGTGTTCTCGGCGGTTTCCGTCTGAATTTCAACGGTGCATGACATTCCGGGACGGAACGGAGAATAATTGATTTCCCTGCCAACCAGCAGGTCCTTGTAAAAATCTTTCAGGATGTGAATTTTCACATTGAAATTGGTCACCTGGTCAACGCTCACGCCGGTAGTATTGGCGGATGTCGCTATTTCGGTGACAATTCCCTTGAACTTCCTGTTCAGGTATGCGTCAACTTCGATAAGTGCCGTGTCGCCCATGCTGACCCGTACAATGTCGTTTTCGTTCACCTGCACCTGGGCCTCCATCTCGTTGAGGTTGGCGATGCGCATGATTTCAGTGCCGCTTGAAAATTGCGAAGCACCGGTTACGCGCTCTCCCTTTAAAACACTGAGTTTTGAAACAGTCCCGTCATTCGGGGCAAATATTGCGGTGCGGTTGAGGTCCTCTTTGGATCTCTTGAGCGCGGCCTCGGAATTTTTCACCATGAACTCGGATGCCTTGATATCCTCTTCACCGGCAGTAACCTGGGCCTGCGCAACCTGGAACGCCGACCTGGACTGGTCATATTCTGCCTTGGAAATAACATTTTGCTGGAACAGCTTGTCCTGGCGGTCGAAGGTGAGCTTTGAATTCTCATACTGCGCCTTGAGCTGTGCAAGCCGTGCCTTTGAATTCGCCAGGTTTGCTTTCTGCGTATTCACAGAGGCCTCACTCTGGTCGAATTGCGAAATATAGATCTCCGGGTCAATTTTTGCCAGCAGGTCGCCTTTTTTTACCTGGTTTCCTTCCTTTACATAAAGTTCCACCACCTCGCCGGAGATGTACGGGCTGATTTTGATGTCCTTTTCAGGCTGGATCTTGCCGTTGGATGACACCGTTTGGATGATGGTCCTTTTCATCACCTTTTCAGTGGCAATTTTAGTTCCTTCGTTTCCTTTGCCTTTCAGTACGGCAGCAACTACAATGGCGGCCACTACTGCAACAATGGCAATAATGATCCACATTTTCTTTTTTGAAATCTTACTGGTCATCGAATGAGTTGTTACAGGTTATTCACGGTCAATTTTAATGGGCCTTCCCATGTAAAATTCGAGAATGGTTGTTTTGAATATAAAATCATATTTGGCCTGAAGCAGCTGTGATTGGGCAAGCGTCAGGTCCTTTTTGGTGTTGTTGTAATCAAAGGATGTCATCACCCCGACATCGAACTTCTGCTGTGCATATTTAAAAGCCTCTTCCTGGGCGCTGACTTTATCATTTGATGCCGAAAATTTATGCAGCGCCGAAGATGCGTCGGCAAAAGCCTGTTCGATAAGTTTGCGGAGATCGCGTGTTCTGATCCCCAGGTCAAGTTCTGCCTGCGATTTTTGAATTTTCGCCTGGCTGATGGCTGTCCGGCCCGACCATCCGTTGAATATCGGGATGTTCAGGTAAAAGCCCACAGACTGGTTGTTGTTATCGCGCAACTGGTCGGTGAAAGACTTTGTACGGAACGAATAGTTTAATTGTCCGATGATCACTGCTTCATGAGAGGTTCTTGTATAACCAACGGAGTCGAAACTCATCAGCGGGGGGATATTGGGGTCTACCTGCTCCGCCATGCCCGAATAACCGGTTCCCCAGCTGCCGCTCAGAGACAGTGTGGGCTGAACATATCCCCGGGCAATGGCCAGTCTTTTTTGCGCACTCTCCACCCTGAGTTCGGCGCTTTTTATCTCCGGCCTTGTTTTCAGGGCATGTTCGAAAATGATTTCAGCGTTGATTTTATCTTTCGGTGCCTGGACAGCCTTGAGCAGTGGCTTTTCCACCTTAAAGTCATTGGTTACCGGCAGATCGATGAGCTGTTGCAGCGAGAGATTCGATATGTACAGCAGGTTTTCGGCGGTCACAACATTTAATTGCTCTGTGGCTCTCTGCGCCTGGATGTTCAGCAAATCTCCCTTTGCGGAGGAACCCGCCTCAACCAGTTTCTGAATCCGCTCCACCTGCGACGATGTGATGCGGAGCTGCTCTTTTGCCACATCCAGCAATTCACGGTTGAATAAAATATCGAGGTAAAACCCGGCAACCGAGAGGGAGATGTTGTTTTTAATGACATCCAGGTCGTACTGGCTGGCCATCAGGTTGATTTTATTCTCTTTGAGGGTGTTTAACTTCTGAAGCCCGGAATATAGAATGACATTGCTGGCAACGTAAAAATTGTTCGAACGGACCGTGTTGGTAGCAAATGTGTTGGTGTACTGATCGATGGTCTGCCCGAAGTTCCATACATTCGTTCCGTTTGCATTCAGGTTTGGCAGCATATCCAAACCGCTTTGCAGCAGTCCGTCCTTGTTGCTTTCAACCGTCAACAGTTGCTTGTTGATGTCGAGGTTGTTTTCCAGGGCGTAGTTGATGCAATCCTCCAGTGTCCAGATTTTTTGGGAGAGAACGCTTTCCGAAAATCCGGTAAAAAAAATAAAAAATGTGGCGGAGAGCCAGAAAATAAAACGATGAGCTTGCATTTTAAAGGGGTTTTTTAAGACTTCAAAAGTAGTGATTTTACCATTCACCGGCCCATTAAGACGAAGAAATTCTTGATTGGTTACAGCGCACGATTTTCCCAATTCAATATTATTTTCTATTTTTGCACGGATTAACGCATTGCAATGGGGTTCATGACAGGATACAAATCGCACATTTCATTTCTTCTTTTTTTGGCAGCCGGCCTTTTTTTGGGATTGCTGTTCACAGGCAGAACATATGCAGCTGTTCAGGATCACAGCCAGCTTGTTCAGACAAAGGACAGTGTTTTTGCACAGCCTGAAAAATCAGAAAGCAAAAAGGAAGGGAAGTTCAACGCCGGTGAAATGATCATGGAACATGTGGTTGACAACCACGAATGGCACATAGCCGAAATCGGCAGCCTGCACCTTTCGATCCCCCTGCCGATCATCCTGCTTTATGACGGCAAACTGTACACATTTTGTTCCAGCCGGTTTCATAATGAATCGCACAGTTACCTGGGGTTCAGGCTCGAATCGGAAGGCCCCCGCAAAGGAAAAATTGTTCGGGAAGAAGCTGGGCATTTAACTGCAGCAGGACCGGCGGTGTATGATTTTTCCATCACAAAAATCGTTTTTGCCATTTTGCTGAATTCGTTTTTACTGATCCTGATTTTTTTGTCTGTTGCCAGGGCGTATACACGTAACCGTGATAAAGCGCCGAGCGGGATTCAGTCCCTGCTCGAACCACTGATCATTTTCGTCCGTGATGACATTGCGAAAAGTTCAATCGGTGAAAAAAAGTATGAAAAATTCATGCCCTTTTTGCTGACAATCTTCTTTTTCATCGTTTTCAACAACCTGTTCGGGTTAATCCCTTTTTTCCCGGGAGGGGCCAATGTAACAGGGAATATTGCGGTTACGCTGGTCATGGCTGTTTTTACCTTCATCATTACAACGATTAACGGAAACAAGCATTATTGGATTGATATCGTCAACACACCGGGTGTGCCCTGGTGGCTTAAACTTCCCGTGCCCCTGATGCCTGTTGTTGAGATCATCGGGATCATCACCAAACCATTCGTGCTGATGATTCGTCTTTTTGCCAACATCACCGCCGGGCATATCATCGTACTCGGATTTGTCAGCCTGATTTTTATTTTTGGCCAGATCAGCATGACTCTTGGCATGGGCGTTTCAGTTGTTTCAGTTGCTTTCATGATATTTATGGACCTGCTGGAGCTGCTGGTTGCATTCATCCAGGCGTATGTTTTTACATTGTTGTCGGCGCTTTATTTCGGGCTGGCAACAATAGAACCGGAACACCATTGATGATTGACGATTGGACGATTTACGAGTTGCGATTTTTGAAAGTCATGAAACTTTAAATATGGATTAAGCGGAAAATAGCAACAGAATATCGTTAATCAATAAATCAAAAATTCAATCATCAATCGTAAATCGTCCAATCGTAAATTGTTTTATTTTTTTAGTAACCTTAAATAACCCTTAATTATGCATCTATTAGCAATTTTACTGCAACTGGCCGGTGATTTCTCGGCTATTGCAAAAATGGGAGCAGGACTTGGAGCAGGGATCGCCGTAATCGGCGCGGGCATTGGTATCGGCAACATCGGTAAAAGCGCCCTCGAATCCATTGCACGTCAGCCCGAAGCCATTGGTGATATTCGTTCGAATATGATCATCGCTGCAGCTCTCGTTGAAGGAGTGGCATTTTTTGCTATCGTTGTTTGTCTGCTCATCCTGTTCATCTAGCAGCAGCAACAGGTTCTTTGCGGGTCAACGGTTGGTTGACCTGCAAAGAATTTTATCAATTCACGAACATTAAAAACAATTCGATATGGAACTAATCACCCCGGGACTGGGACTGATTTTCTGGATGACACTTTCCTTTCTGATCCTGGTGTTTGTTCTGAAAAAATTCGCCTGGGTACCCATTCTTCAGATGCTCAAGGAGCGGGAGACTTCCATCCACGAAGCCCTGAATTCTGCAAACCAGGCCAGGGAAGAGATGAAACAGCTGAAATTCAGCAATGAACAACTGTTGCAGGAGGCCAAAAATGAGCGCGATGCACTTTTGAATGAAGCCCGGAAAGTCAGGGATCGTCTGCTTGAAGAAGCAAGGATAAAAGCAGGCGAAGAGGCCTCGCGCATCGTTGAAAGCGCCAAAGCAAGCATCAACAATGAAAAGATGGCTGCCATGACGGAACTTAAAAACCAGATTGCCGAAAGCTCACTGACCCTCGCCAAATTCATCCTGAAGCGCGAACTGTCCGACCCGAAAAGGCAGGAAGAATATGTTCAGGAGTTATTAAAAGAAGTTAAAATCAACTAACCGGGATGAACGTTTCTTTAGTAGCCGAACGGTATGCCAAAGCCCTTTTTGAACTTGCCCTGGAAAAAGGGGCCCTGGAGGAGGTATACCACGACAGTCTGCTGATCGCAGCAGCATGTGATGAGAGCCGGGAGCTGCGGCTGCTGCTGAAAAGTCCCATCATCAACTCGGGGAAGAAACTGACCATCCTGAATGAAATTTTCAGCAAGAGCATTAACAGTCTTACCCTGACCTACCTGATGATCATGGTCAGGAAGAACAGGGAATCATTTATTCCGGCCATCGCAGGTCAGCTGGTCGAACTTTACCAGGCTTACAGGAATATCCTGACGGTGCACTTCAAATCGCCGGTACTGCCCGATGAAGAAACAAGGAAGCAGGTCCTGGCTCTCATGAAACAGTATTCAAAAGCCGATATCGATCTGAAATCAGAAGTTGACGACTCCCTGATCGGGGGATTCATATTGTCCTGGAAAGATTTGCAATACGATGCCAGCATCAGGCGGGAAATTGAGAACCTGCGCAATGCGATCGCAAAAATAAATTTATATAAAAAAGGATTTTAAATTATGGCAGACATTAAACCCGCAGAAGTTACGGCGATTTTACGCAGGGAACTGGCCGGTTACCAGAGTGAAAAAGAGCTTGAAGAGGTCGGCACCGTTTTGACGGTCGGCGACGGCATTGCCAGGATCTACGGCATGAACAATGTCGAAAGCGGCGAGCTGATCGAGTTTGAGAAAAACGGGCTGAAAGGCATCGTTCTCAACCTTGAGGCCGACAACGTCGGCGCCGTACTGCTCGGAGACTTCCGTGAAATAAAGGAGGGGGATGTTGTGAAGCGTACCCGCCGCATTGCTTCCATCGAAGTTGGAGAAGGATTGCTTGGCCGCGTGATCGATACGCTTGGCGAACCCATCGACGGCAAGGGAAAAATTGAAGGCGTGCGGTATGAAATGCCGCTCGAACGGAAGGCGCCGGGAGTCATCTACCGCCAGCCGGTGAACCAGCCGCTGCAAACCGGCATCAAACCCATCGATGCCATGATCCCAATTGGCCGCGGACAGCGTGAGCTGATCATCGGCGACCGCCAGACCGGGAAAACGGCCATTGCCATTGATACCATCATCAATCAGAAGGAATTCCACGAAAAAGGTGAAACCGTATATTGCATTTATGTGGCTGTTGGCCAGAAAGGTTCCACCGTTGCCAACATCGTAAAGACCCTCGAGGAAAAAGGTGCAATGGCCTACACGGTCGTGGTTTCTTCAACCGCATCAGATCCGGCAGCCATGCAGTATTATGCCCCGTTTGCCGGTGCTGCCATCGGCGAATTCTTCCGCGACACCGGAAGGCCTGCCCTGGTGATCTATGACGATTTATCCAAACAGGCGGTCGCTTACCGCGAAGTTTCTTTGCTGCTCCGCCGCCCTCCCGGTCGCGAAGCATACCCGGGTGATGTGTTTTACCTTCACTCCAGGTTGCTCGAGCGTGCCGCACGCGTTATCTCTTCGGATGATATCGCCAGGCAGATGAACGATTTGCCTGCAACACTCAAAGGCATGGTTAAAGGCGGAGGATCACTTACCGCGCTGCCGATCATCGAAACCCAGGCCGGCGACGTATCGGCATACATCCCCACCAACGTGATCTCCATCACCGACGGACAGATATTCCTGGAAACCGCGTTGTTCAACTCCGGCATCCGCCCTGCCATCAATGTGGGGATCTCGGTATCCCGCGTAGGAGGCAATGCGCAGATCAAATCGATGAAAAAAATCGCAGGAACCCTGAAACTTGACCAGGCTGAATACCGCGAGCTTGAAGCGTTTTCCAAATTCGGTTCCGATCTTGATGCCGCCACCAAGGCGGTTCTCGATAAAGGCGCCCGCAACGTGGAAATCCTGAAGCAGGCGCAATATTCTCCCATGCCTGTTGAGAAACAGATCGCCATCATTTTTTGCGGAACCCGAGGACTTCTTCGGAACATCCCGGTTCGGAGCATCAACAATTTTGAGACGGAGTACCTTCATTTTATGGAGGTGAACCATAAGATTGTGCTTGACAATCTGAAAGCCGGAAAACTCCTGGATGAAGATCTCAAAACCATGGAGCAGGTGGCAAAAGAGCTGTCCAGGAAATACGAGGAAAAGAAATAAGACACGGAAATGGCCGGACTGAAGGAAGTACGTATTCGGATTGCATCGGTAAAATCGACCCAGCA
>JBAXDH010000127.1:0-10597 GCA_037141055.1 bacterium
CACTGATTGCCGCTGAATCGGAGGAAGCTGCCCTGGAGGCCGAAAAGCGAATCGTCATCGAATATGAAGTTCTTCCCGCGATCCTTGACATCAGGTCGGCCATGATCGGCGGCAGCAGCCTTTCTCCTGCCCGTAAGATTGAACGCGGCAATGCGGAAGCGGCCCTGGGCCGTTCGCCTCATGTGCTGAAAGGAGAATTAACCACCGGGGCACAGGAGCACTGGTACCTGGAAACGCAGACAGCCCTGGCCGTTCCGGGAGAAGGAAAAGAGATGCTGATCCATGCTTCCAGCCAGAATCCTGCTGAAACACAGGCCATCGTTGCCGAGGTTCTGGGCATTCCCAAAAACGAGGTTGAAGTGGAAGTGAAACGAATGGGCGGTGCGTTTGGCGGCAAAGAAACCCAGGGAAACCATGTGGCTGCATGGGCTGCCCTGCTTGCAGATGCGACAGGCCGGCCGGTAAAAATTCACCTGTTTCGCGACGACGACCAGATCATGACAGGCAAGCGTCACCGCTTCCTTTCCAGGTATGAGATCGGTTTTGACGACCAGGGAGTGATTCTTGCTTACAAAGTGGAATTAAACTCGGATGCCGGGGCTGCCACCGACCTCTCGCGCGCCATACTTGAACGGGCAATGCTTCACGCCGACAACGCGTATTACCTGCCCGACGTGTCGATAACCGGCCTGGCCTGGAAAACAAACCTGCCTTCCAACACGGCCTTCCGCGGATTCGGCGGGCCACAGGGAATGGCAGTGATCGAAAATGCCATTGACCGGATCGCACGATTCCTGAAGAAAGACGCAGCCGAAATCAGGCTTTTGAATTTTTACCGGCATGAGGAACACAACCATACCCCATATGGTGAGAAGGTGGAGAACAACCACCTGTTCAAAATGTTCCAACTGCTGCAGGACTCATCATCTTACTTAAAACGCCGGCATGAAATCAACCGCTTCAACCGGCAAAACCCTTACTTCAAAAAAGGACTTGCCCTAACTCCTGTCAAATTCGGCATCTCCTTTACGACCGCCTTTATGAACCAGGGTGCGGCCCTGGTGAATATTTACACGGATGGCACGGTCCTGGTCAATCACGGGGGAACAGAGATGGGACAGGGCCTGCACACAAAAATTCTCCGGATCGCCTCTGCCGAACTTGGGATTTCTCATGATAAAATCAAGGTCAACGCCACCAACACCTCAAAGGTGCCGAACACTTCACCTACGGCCGCTTCTACCGGCAGCGATCTCAACGGAATGGCCGTTAAAAATGCCATCGACCATATTAAAGAACGGTTGAGCTCGCTTGCGGTCAAAGAACTTTCGGCAAAAAATCCCGGCAACGAATTTCATAAAAGCAAGCTGGTGTTCCGCGAAAGTTATGTGTACGATGCGGACCAGCCTTCCTGCAAGATCACGTTTGATCAGTTGTGCGGCCTTGCGAAACTGAACCAGGTAAGCCTGAGCTCAACGGGGTATTATAAAACTCCGGGAATATACTTCGATCGCGACACAGGGCTGGGAAACCCTTTTTTTTACTATGCATACGGGATGGCCGTTTCGGAGGTGATGATCGACACCTTCACCGGTTCTCACCGTCTGCTTCGTACGGACATCATCCACGATGCCGGGGAGCCGATCAACGAAGGTATCGACATCGGGCAGGTCGAAGGCGGGTTTATGCAGGGAGTGGGCTGGTGCACCACCGAAGAGATCAAATGGGATAAAGAGGGAAGATTGCTTACGCACTCCCCGGACACCTATAAAATTCCAACGATCAACGACATCCCGTTCGATTTCAGGGTGGACCTGCTCAGGGATGTGCCGAATCCCGGCACCATACGCAGGAGCAAAGCGGTTGGGGAACCGCCGTTCATGCTTGCACTTTCGGTCTGGCTGGCTATAAAAGATGCTGTTTCAGCGGTGGCTGACCACGAAAAGGAACCGGATTTTTCGTTACCGGCAACCGGGGAGGTGATATTAACGGCAGCGGAAAAATTGAGAATTTGAAGACCGATGCTTTTTTTTATGCTAATTTCGCTGCTGGAATAAACTTCAACCTGGTATGTTAAAGTTAATCATGATTGCCGGCACAGGTGGTTTTTTAGGGACCGTTTCACGTTTCCTCGCTTCCCGGTACTTTCAGAATCTCTTTCTTTCAGCCTTCCCATTTGGCACCTTCATCGTCAACATCACGGGGTGTTTGCTGATCGGCGTCTTTTTCGGCCTTTCGCAAAAAGGAGATTTCCTGAGTCCTGAATGGAGGATGTTCCTCACCGTGGGCTTTTGCGGAGGATTTACCACTTTCTCGGCATTTGCCGTTGAGAATGTTACGCTGCTCAAAGATGGCGACTTTTTCTATTTTGCGCTTTATACCGGACTGAGTGTCTTCTTAGGACTTCTGGCAACATACCTCGGCAGTACGTTCATTTTAAAAGCAATTTAGTCAATCGTATACCCAATTATGCTATTTTTGCATGACTGACGCGGTTGTATCCGACAAATGATGAAATACGTTGCTCTCTTATTAAGCATTTACACGTTATACCTGGTTTCAACGCCATGTGTGGATGACACCTTGCACATTAGCGGCAAGGTGTCAGGAAAAGCATCGCATCAGCAACAGGAAAATTCTTCGAATCATGCCGATGCCTGTTCTCCTTTTGGCATCTGTTCATGCTGCAGTGTTCCGGTGACAGTTGTGCCGGGAACCTTAATCATCCATCCATATTTTTCCATCCAAAGAACATTTTTTCCTGAATTATCGAAAAGCCTGCCCTCATTTTCCCCGGCTTTCTGGCAACCGCCAAAATTAAGTTAATACCCTGGCTTATATCAGAAATTGACATTATATCCTGGCACGGATGTGATGCCTGATTTGTATTAATTTAATTCATATCCAGCATGATAGAACGTATTATTCGTTTTTCGATCAGCAACAAGCTGATTGTCGGGATATTTGTAGCGGCATTGATCGGATGGGGCAGTTATTCCCTGATCAATCTCCCTGTTGATGCCATTCCCGAAATCACCAACAACCAGGTGCAGATCATTTCCCTCGCTCCCTCCCTCGCCGTACAGGAGGTCGAAAGCTTCATCACAGCCCCCATTGAGATTGCTGTTGCCAATATTCCTGACATTATCGAGCTGCGGTCTATTTCCCGGCTGGGCCTGTCGGTAATTACGGTTGTATTTAAAGACGGCGTGGACATTTACTGGGCACGGCAGCAGCTCGGCGAACGGCTCCGGGAAGCCGAAGACGTAATTCCGGCGGGGCTTGCCAAAATCGAGCTCGCCCCTATCAGCAGCGGGCTGGGTGAAATATACCAGTACCATCTTGCCGTTGATAAGGGTTATGAAAAAAAATATTCACCGATGGAATTACGCACCATCCAGGATTGGGTCGTGCGCCGTGAAATGCTTGGCACCTCCGGTGTTGCCGATATCAACAGTTATGGCGGTTTTGTAAAACAGTATGAAATAGCCGTGAATCCCGACCGGCTCAGGGCAATGAACCTCACCCTGACTGACATTTTTACCGCCCTGGAAAAAAACAATGCAAACACGGGCAGCGCCTATATCGACAAAAAACCCACCGCCTATTTTATCCGCGGGATCGGGCTGGTAAAATCCCTTGATGATATCGGCAAAATCGTCGTCCGGACAAATCAGTCGGGGATTCCTGTACTGATCAGGGATGTTGCCAATGTCGGGTACGGAAGTGCAACCCGGTATGGTGCATTCGTGGTTGACACAGCAGAAGCGGTTGGAGGGGTTGTTATGATGCTGAAGGGGGCCAATGCCCATGAAGTGATCGACAATGTCGAATTGCGGATAAAGTCGATCCAGAAGTCTATGCCGGAAGGGGTCAGGATCGAACCATTTCTGAACCGTTCGGAACTTGTCGGCCGGGCAATCGGAACAGTCTCTGCTAACCTCCTCGAGGGAGCGCTGATTGTGATCTTTATCCTTGTATTGATGCTGGGGAACGTCAGGGCCGGGTTGATTGTCGCATCGGTCATCCCGCTTTCAATGCTTTTTGCCATCTCGCTGATGAGACTGTTCGGGGTTTCCGGGAACCTGATGAGCCTCGGGGCTATCGATTTCGGACTGATTGTGGACGGGGCGGTGATCATCGTGGAGAGTGTGGTCCACCGGATATTTTTAAGCCGGCATCATCACCAGGGTGTTGCCCGGCTCACACAGTCGCAGATGGATGAGAATGTATTCGAATCGGCAAAGCGGATGATGAGTTCCGCCACGTTCGGACAGGTCATCATCCTGATTGTGTACCTGCCCATCATGGCACTGGTGGGGATCGAGGGAAAAATGTTCAGGCCGATGGCGCAGGTTGTAACCTTTGCCATTCTGGGTGCCGGCATTCTTTCACTTACCTATGTACCCATGGCCTCGGCCCTTTTCCTGAGCAAGAAGACCCAACACCGGAGAAATATTTCGGATGTTTTGATGGACTGGATGCAAAAGGGATTCCGGCCTGTCATCGAATGGGTGCTCGGCCATAAAAGAACCGTTGCGGTTGCTTCCGCGGTTTTGTTCATGTCAAGTCTGTTCGTATTTGGCCGCCTTGGAGGCGAATTCATTCCCCAGCTTGAAGAAGGGGACCTGGCGGCAGGAGTCATGACATTGCAGGGCGGTTCGCTCACAAATACGGTTGAAACCGTTATCAAAGCCAACAAGATCCTGCTTGACAATTTCCCGGAAATCAAGCATACGGTATGTAAGATCGGTGCAGGAGAGATTCCCACCGATCCGACCCCCATGGAAACCGGGGATTATATCATCACCCTTAAAGACAAGCGTGAATGGACTTCGGCATCGACACGTGAAGAACTCGTGGCAAAAATGGAAGAAAAGCTGGTAGCGCTGGCCGGGGTAAAGTTTGAGTTCCAGCAGCCGATCCAGATGCGCTTTAACGAGTTCCTGTCAGGTTCCAAACAGGATGTTGCCATCAAAATATTTGGCGACAACCTGGGTATACTGGCAGACAAAGCATCGGAAGTCGAAAAAATCATCCATCAGATTGACGGAGTGGAGGATATCAACGTTGAAAAAGTGGCCGGTCTTGCACAGGTCCAGGTCGATTTTAACCGCGACCGCCTTGCCCAGTACGGTCTGTCGGTAGAAGAAGTAAACCGGCTGCTGCGGGCCGCCTTTGCAGGAAGCCAGGCCGGGGTGGTTTATGACGGCGAAAAAAGGTTCGGACTTGTTGTGCGCCTTGACCAGGATTTCCGGAAAAGCCTGGACGATGTCAGAAGCCTGACAGTTACGCTTCCAAACGGGTCTCAATTACCCTTCGACCAGATCGCCGACATTTCGATAAAATCAGGCCCGGCGCAGGTTTCGAGGGAAGACACCAAACGGAGGATAACTGTGGGGTTCAACGTGCGAAACCGTGACGTGCAGAGCGTCATCAGGGAGGTGACGAAAAAAACAGACCAGCTGGTCAAACTTCCAACGGGCTACTACATGTCCTACGGCGGACAGTTTAAAAACCTTGAAGCTGCCCGGAACAGGCTTGCCATTGCCGTCCCCGTCGCCTTGCTGCTGATTTTCATCCTGCTCTATTTTGCTTTTCATTCGATCTCGCAAACCCTGGTCATCTTCACCACAGTGCCCATGTCGGCGATCGGCGGGATATTTGCCCTGTGGATGCGCGGCATGAACTTCTCCATCTCGGCAGGCGTAGGGTTTATCGCGTTGTTCGGAGTAGCGGTCCTGAACGGGATCGTGCTGATCTCAGAATTCAACCGGCTCGAAAAGGAAGGAATATCCGACATCCGGGAGCGGATCCTGAAAGGTTTGCATTCGCGGCTTCGCCCTGTAATCATGACTGCCGCAGTGGCCTCCCTGGGATTTTTACCCATGGCGTTGTCAACATCAGCCGGGGCCGAGGTGCAGAAACCACTGGCAACGGTTGTCATTGGCGGGCTGATCAGCGCTACCCTGCTGACGCTGGTTGTGCTACCGGTATTTTATTTCTTCCTGTCGGCCGGCCATTTCAGCAAATTATTCCGCCGGCGCATCACCAAAACAGCTGCCGGAATTATGTTGTTGCTTGTCATTCCATCGTTCATTCCGATGGCATCGGCCCAGAACAGGAAGAGCATCACCCTTCAGGAAGCCATTCAGCATGCGCTCGACAGCAACCTTTCCATCCGTTCGGCGTTCCATTCGGTGGCCATGCAACGGGTGCTCAAAGGAGCTTCGTGGGACATTCCGAAAACGGTCATTGAAGGTCAATACGGCCAGATAAACACATTTAACAACGACAACAGCTTCGCCGTAAAGCAGGAATTTGCCTTTCCGACGGTATATGCAAACCAGTACAAACTTGCCGGCGCGAATGTTAAAAGTGCTGACTGGAAATTAAAGGAGGTTCAGCTTGAAATTGCCACGCAGGTAAAACAGGTTTACTGGCAACTCGCCTATTTCAGGTCCCGGCAGCGGTTATTGAATTACCAGGACAGTTTGTATTCCGGGTTTTTACATGCCGCAGAACTTAGGGCCCGCTCGGGAGAGACAAACCAGCTTGAAATGATCACGGCACGGACCCAGGGCCTCGAGATTAAAAACCAGCTGCAGCAGGTCGTGGCGGATGCGGGCATCTACGCCCGGAAGCTTCAGCAACTTATTAATTCAACGGTAAAGCTGATTCCGGCCGATACGGCACTGAAGCGGCTTGATTTCATTTCACCCGGCGACAGCCTCGCGTTATTGTCAAATCCTTCGCTGGAGTATATCAGGCAACAGACGGAAATCGCCCATTATTCAAACCGCCTGGAACGAAGCCGGATGATGCCTGATATCAGCATCGGATATTTCAGCCAGACCATGATCGGCATCCAGGAAATCGACGGGGCGTTGCGAACTTTCGATGCCGGAACACGTTTTGCCAGCGTCCAGGCCGGAATTTCGCTCCCGTTATGGTTCGGACCCTCCGTTTCGAGGAGCAAAGCCGCGAGGATCAGGGAGGAGGTTTCACAAACCGATGCAGATTATTATGCCAGCTCGCTGAAAAGCAGCTACCGGTCTCTCTATGATGAATACAGCAAATTCAAGGCGAGCGTTGAGTATTACGAACAGCAGGCAGTTCCTGAAGCCGGCCTGATCATTGAACAGGCAACCCGGAGCTACAAGGCAGGAGCACTGGATTACCTCGAATACATCATCACGCTGAACAGGGCGCTCGACATCAGGCAAAATTACCTGGATGCGCTCAGCAACTATAACCAGACCATTATCAGCATCGATTTCATCACCGGAAAAATCTTTTAATCTCCAGAATATCATGAAAAAATACATAGTCACATCGTCCGTCATCACTTCAGCCCTGATTTTCCTTCTTGTTTCCTGCAACGGAGCCGCGAAGAAGAGCCAGGAAGCAAAAGAGACAGAGGTTTTACCTCCGGATATTGTCGAAATGAGGGCCGACCAGGTCAAACTTGCAAACATTGAAACCGGGCTTGTTGAATTCCGGTCGCTCAGCGGCAGCCTGAAGGTAAACGGATCCGTAGGGGTGTCGCCCGAAAACCTGGCGACCGTCTGCATGCCATTCGGCGGCTTTGTCAAAAGCACCAGCCTGATGCCGGGAAAGGCCGTATCAAAAGGTCAGACACTTGCCGTTCTTGAGAACCAGGAATTTGTCGACATCCAGCAAAACTACCTCGAGGCCAAAAGCAAACTTGAATTTGCCGAGGCCGAATACAAGCGGCATTCCGAATTATACAAGGAGGATGTCTATTCCCGGCAGAATCTTCAAAAAGTCACCGCCGAATACAAAGGATTAAAGGCGCAGGTAAAAGCCCTCGAGCAAAAGCTGGCAATGATCGGGATCAGCCCGGGCAACCTTCAGGAAGACAACATCACCAGCTCGGTGGCTGTGGTCTCCCCGATTTCGGGATTTGTCAAATCGGTCAACATCAATATCGGGAAATATGTTGATCCGGCCGATGTACTGTTTGAGATTGTCAACAGCGATAAATTGTACCTTGAACTGATTCTTTTTGAGAAAGACGCTGATAAAGTGTCGGCAGGCCAGAAAATACGATTCTTCATCAACAATGAAACGGAACAGCACGATGCGGTGATCTACCAGACCGGCAGGTCGGTAAACGAGGACAGAACCTATAAGATCTATGCCACCGTTACCGGCACCTGCAGGAACCTGCTCCCCGGGATGTATGTCAATGCCGTCATTGAAGCCAATGCCAGCCAGGTGACGTCCCTTCCTTCGGATGCCGTCGTAAGCTTTGACGACAAGGATTATATCTTTATTTTTGACAAAGACAAAGAAGAAAACGGTAAAAAGTTCACTGAATACCGGATGGTCGAGATCCGCAAGGGTATAACCGACGGAGGCTATTCGGAAATCGTTCTTCCCGCCGGATTTGATGTAAAATCGACCCGGGTGGTGATCAAAGGCGCGTACAACCTCCTGTCGGCAAAGAAAAATGCCGGGGAGATGAGCTGCTGATTTCCGGAATGTAAATCAGCTTTGAAGGAAGATTTGTAATTTAGCCGTTCATTGATTCATAAACTCACATATCCCTTGGAAGAACTACTTTTAAAGATAAACACGCTGGCGGATTCATATAAGGATTACACTGCCGGGAACCTCTCGAAACTCGTTAAAATAAAGTCGCTCAGCACCGGTGAACGGGAAATGGGAGCAGAACTCGCCCGGCAGATGGCCGAAGCCGGTTTTGATGAAGTCCGCACCGATGGACTTGGCAATGTGATCGGCCGGATCGGGAACGGGAAAAAGATACTGGCATTCGACGGCCACATCGATACCGTGGATACGGGGAACCTCGCCAACTGGAACAGTGATCCCTTTTCGGGGGAGATCCGCGACGGTTTTGTTCATGGCCGCGGTACCGTCGACCAGAAAGGAGGCCCTGCTGCATTTGTGACGGCAGGCCGCATCCTGAAAGAACTTTCCTTTGACCGCGACCTCACCATCTATTTCACGGGAACCGTGATTGAAGAAGACTGCGACGGACTTTGCTGGAAATACCTGGTTGAAGAGGAAAAGATCGTCCCTGATTTTGTGGTCATCACCGAACCAACCAACCTGAACATCTACCGGGGACACCGGGGAAGAATGGAAATTGCCGTTACGTTCAAAGGGATTTCTTCACACGGGTCAGCGCCCGAACGCGGCAGGAACGCGATTTACACGGCTTCCCGGGCATGCCTTGAGATTGAGAAGCTCAATGAACGGCTTTCGTCAGATGAGTTCCTTGGCAAAGGAAGCGTAACCATCTCCGAGTTTGTTTCCGGCAGTCCATCGTTATGCGCGGTTGCCGACTTTGCGCGTATTCACCTCGACCGCCGCCTTACCTGGGGAGAGACAAAGGAATCGGCGGTGGCTGAAGTCCTGGAAATTGTAAAGGACATGGATGCAACGGTTGAAGTGCTGCAGTATGAAGAAACTGCCTGTACCGGTCGACGTTACGGCATGGAGAAATACTATCCGACATGGAAAATTGAGGAGGACCACCACCTGGTGGTGCGCGCCCAGGAGGCATTTGCCGGACTCTTTAACAGGGAACCAATCACCGACAAATGGACCTTCTCCACCAACGGGGTGACCATTAACGGGTACTACAAAATTCCCTGCATCGGATTCGGGCCCGGCAACGAGGTGCTTGCACATGCCCCGAATGAAAAGGTTCCGGTAAGCGACCTGGTTGCAGCTTCGGCTTTTTATGCCGCGCTTGCCTATTATTTATCGGAGTAGCTTTTCGGATTCCAAGAACGGGTAACATTCCTAATAAAACATTTCAAATGAACCAGGTTATCAAGAAATTAAAAACAGAACCGGGCGCCTCGTCAACGGGCCTGTTCGGAAAAGATTTCCTTCTCACATGGGAGAAAAGCCTCGCGGACCTCGAAACCATCCTTTCTGTTGCAGAAGACCTGAAAATGCTGCGCGACAAAAACATCTCCGCGATGTGCTTCAACTCCGGACTGGCAATCTCCCAGTTTCGCGACAACTCAACCCGGACACGCTTTTCCTTTGCATCTGCGGCAAATCTGCTGGGGCTGGCGGTCCAGGACCTCGATGAAGGCAAGTCGCAGATCGCCCACGGCGAAACCGTTCGCGAAACTTCAGCCATGATCTCCTTCATGAGCGACATCATCGGCATCCGCGACGACATGTTCCTGGGAGCCGGGAATACGTATATGCGTGAAGTAGGTGCAGCGCTTGATGAAGCGTTTGCCGACGGCGTGCTTCCACAGCGGCCGGGAATCATAAACCTGCAATGCGATATTGATCATCCGACCCAGTCGATGGCCGATCTGCTTCATCTGAAGACAGTTTTTGGTTCGCTGGAAAACCTGAAAGGGAAAAAGATCGCCATGACCTGGGCTTATTCGCCCAGCTACGGCAAGCCGCTTTCGGTGCCGCAGGGAATCATCGGGCTGATGACACGTCTCGGCATGCAGGTTGATCTTGCCTTTCCCGAGGGTTACGGGCTCATCCCTGAAGTGATGGCACTTGCGGACAAACAGGCCGCAGCATCCGGGGGAGGTTTTCGCGCGGTCAACAGCATGGAAGAGGCTTT
>JBAXDH010000128.1:0-10526 GCA_037141055.1 bacterium
CATTGCCTGCATTGTTTGCATTCATTTCCCCAGCCATGACAGAAAATACTCCGGATCCTCAATGGCAAAAGCCTGTTCCGTTATTTTCAGCGGCCTGAACGTATCAACCATCAGGGCCAGCTCTTTCGTTTCTTTTGCCCCGAGACTGCGTTCCACCGCCCCGGGTTGGGGACCATGCACAATGCCGGTGGGGTGCAGCGTGATATTTCCCGGTTTGATGTTGTTCCGGCTCATGAAGTCACCATCCACATAATAAAGAACTTCATCGGAATCAACATTGCTGTGGTTGTATGGTGCCGGAACGGAGTCGGGATGATAATCATACAGCCGGGGCACAAAAGCACAGACAACAAATGACGGGGTCTCGAACGTCTGGTGCACCGGCGGCGGCTGATGGAGCCGCCCGGTGATCGGCTCAAAATCATGGATCGAAAAGGCATAGGGATAATGAAATCCGTCCCAGCCGATGAGGTCGAACGGATGGGTCGCAAAATGGTACGGCCAGATCGTATCCTCCCGTTTGATTTTCACCAGGAAATCACCCTTCTCATCGTGCGTTTCAAGCACCTCCGGCTTGCGGATGTCACGCTCGCAAAACGGCGCGTGCTCAAGCAACTGTCCGTATTTATTGAGATACCGTTTCGGGAACCGAAGCGGTGAAAATGATTCCAGGATAAACAGGCGGTTATCCGGGGAATTAAACTGAACCCGGTAGATGACCCCACGCGGGATGACCAGGTGATCGCCATAGGAAAACGGAAGGTTGCCGTACATTGTTCTCAGCACTCCTTCTCCGCGGTGGATGAAGATCATCTCATCGGCCCCGGAATTCTTGAACCAATAACCGGTCATTGATTTACGGGGTGCGGCAAGGCTGATATGGCAGTCATTGTTGACCAGAACCGGGATCCTGCTCTCGAGGTAATCATCAGCCGGGGGCACGTCAAAACCGCGAAAAAGGCGATTTTGCATGTTTTTCGGATCGGCTATTTTCGGGGCCACGGAATACGCAGCATCGATCCGGGTAACCATGGTAGGCGGGTGACAATGGTAGACAAGCGAATAGGTATCGGAAAAACCTTCAGTGGAAACCAGCTGTTCGGCATACAGCCCTCCGTCGGGCTTGCGGAATACCACATGCCGCTTGCGGGGAACCTGGCCGAGAGTAAAGTAGTGAGACATATTTGACTTTTCAGACCTTAATTTCCGGGATTTCTCCCTCCACAATCAGTTTGCCTTCCGTGGCGTTGATAATCTCCTGAACAGATACACCCGGGGCGCGCTCAATGAGTTTAAACCCCTGCGGGGTAACATCTATGACGGCAAGATCAGTAACAATTCTTTTTACAACGCCGACACCGGTGAGCGGCAGGGTGCATTTCTTCAGCAACTTTGACTCTCCCTGCGGGTTTGTGTGCATCATGGCCACAATGATATTCCTGGCCGAAGCAACCAGGTCCATGGCACCACCCATTCCCTTTACGAGTTTCCCGGGAATCTTCCAGGAGGCGATATCACCCGTATCCGAAACTTCAAATGCGCCAAGCACGGTAAGATCAATATGTCCGCCGCGGATCATGGCAAAACTGGCGGCAGAATCAAAGAAAGCCGCACCGGGAACCGATGTGATGGTTTGCTTTCCGGCATTGATCAGGTCGGGATCGATATCCTCTTTTGAAGGAAACGGCCCGATGCCGAGTAACCCGTTTTCCGACTGTAACACGATCTGCATCCCAGCCGGAATGTAATTCGCAACAAGCGTCGGAATGCCGATTCCCAGGTTGACATAATAACCATCCTGCAACTCACGTGCAATCCGTTTTGCGATTCCATCTTTATCTAAAGCCATTGGAGTTGATTTACGATTTACGATTTACGAATGTTTGGCTACTAAACAGGGCGTGTGGTGGCAAATTCAATCCGTTTTTCATAATTTGTTCCCTGGAAAATCCTTTGGATGAAGACTCCGGGGGTATGTATGTGATCCGGATCGAGGGTCCCGGCAGGAACAAGTTCTTCCACTTCGGCAATGGTGATCGTGCCTGCCGTGGCCATGACCTGGTTGAAATTGTTGGCCGTGTGTTTATAGATCAGGTTCCCGTGGGTATCTCCTTTCCATGCTTTCACGATGGCAAAGTCGGCCTTCAGCCAACTTTCCTCGAGATACATTTTACCATCGAACTCACGCACTGGCTTCCCTGTGGCAACTTCGGTTCCATATCCCGCAGGAACAAAAAAAGCAGGTATGCCGGCACCTCCCGCCCTTATTCGCTCTGCAAGGGTTCCCTGGGGAATCAGGTCAACCTCAAGTTCACCGCTCAGCAGCTGCCTTTCAAATTCCTTGTTTTCTCCCACATACGACGACATCATTTTTTTGATCTGATGCCGGCGCAGGAGCATTCCCAGTCCGAAACCGTCGACTCCTGCATTGTTTGAAATGCACGTCAATCCGGTGATATCACTGGCAGCCAATGCTGCGATACAGTTTTCGGGGATGCCGCACAACCCGAAACCACCAAGCATGATGGTCATGTTGCTTTCAATCCCTTTGATTGCCTCGAGGGCACTATTTACTACCTTGTTCATTGTTAGCAGAATCTCCCACAAATTTATACTAATTCTAAATAAAAACCATATTTTTGCAAAAAATTTCACCCATTTAAATTATTTTAAAAAATGCAAAAATTATTCACTCCATATTTATTGGGGAAAATTGAACTAAAGAACAGGATCGTCATGGCCCCGATGACCCGCTGCAGGGCCATTGGCAACATTCCCAACGATCTTATTGCCACCTATTACGAACAGCGTGCCGGGGCCGGACTGATCATCACCGAAGGAGTTTCACCATCCCCGAACGGGTTGGGATATGCCAGGATCCCGGGGATTTTCAGTGAGGCACAGGTTGCCGGCTGGAAAAAAACCACGGATGCCGTTCACCGCAAGGGCGGAAAAATATTCGTCCAGTTCATGCATGCCGGCAGGATGGGACACGCGCTCAACCTTCCGCAGGGAGCGGAATTAATCGCCCCTTCGGCAATTGCAGCACCAGGACAAATGTACACCGACAGCCAGGGAATGCAGGATCTGCCTGTTCCCAGGGCCATGTCTGCTGAAGACCTTGTCAACACCAAAGCTGAGTTCACAAAGGCTGCTGTCAATGCCATTGCCGCAGGTTTCGACGGAGTCGAACTTCACGGAGCCAACGGTTACCTCCTGGAACAGTTTCTCTCTCCCGGAAGCAACCAGCGCACCGATGCCTATGGGGGCAGCATTGAAAACCGATGCAGGTTTGTGCTCGAGGTAGCAGAATCCGCTGGCCAGGCCATCGGCATGGATAAAGTTGCCATCCGCCTGTCACCATATGGTAATGGCGGGGGAATGGTCCCCTACCCTGAGATTAACGATACGTATACGTATCTTGCCGCCCAGCTTGACAAACTGGGAATTCTCTACATCCACCTGGTTGATCACAGTGCGATGGGAGCCCCGGAGGTTCCGTCCACCATCAAACAAACAATTCGTGAAACGTTAAAGAATACACTCCTCCTGGCCGGAGGTTATTCAAAAGAGACTGCCGAACGCGACCTGGAAAGTGGCCTGGCCGATCTCGTCGCATTCGGCAGGCCGTTTATCAACAATCCTGACCTTGTTAACCGCATGCTGAATGACTGGCCTGTCAATACCGACTGGGATTTCAATACGTTTTATTCCGCGGATGAAAAAGGATACACAGATTTCCCCACTTACCAGGCAACCTGATGTCGTGTTAATAAATGTTAAAAATCTTGACTTCCGGATCATTTTGGTTATATTTGTGATAACAATTAAAACCTGTATAAACCAAAAGAAAGAAAAACCCACTATTTGATTTTATGGCGTGTTTCGCTCATCCGAAACATGTATTAAAAGCCAAAGGCTGATTCGGAATCTAAAGATTGCCGGATGATTCAAATCGCAATATGCGAGACCGCCCCCAGATACGGGGCGGTTTTTTTATTCTTTCACCAATCCGGAATACAAGAGAAAGCCTCCCTGGTCACCGCCTTCGGGACCAAGTTCGACGACATGGTCGCAACCGGAGATAATCATCGGATCGTGTTCGATGATGAGCAGTGTATTTCCCTGGCCGGCGAGCTGATGAAACAGAGTCATCATGAATTCGATATCCTGGAAATGAAGCCCGGTGGAGGGCTCTTCAAATAAATACAATGCCGGACCCTTCCCCGGCTTCATCAATTCGGCTGCCAGGGCCAGGCGCTGTGATTCCCCCCCTGACAAGGTGTTGAGCGGCTGGCCCAGTTGCAGGTAACCAAGCCCCACCCTGGCGAGCATGTCAAATTGCGGCAACATGTTTTCCCTGTCCGAAAAAAAGAGGCACGCCTCGTCAACCGTCATCACCAGAATCTCAGCTATATTCCGCCCGCGGTACAAACAGGTCAGAATTTCATCGCGGTAGCGCTGTCCGCGGCATTTCTCACATTCCATGATCACGTCGGAAAGAAAATCCATGGAGATCCGGATTTGCCCGCTGCCTTCGCAAACCGGGCAGCGGCCCTCCTTATTCAGGAATGAAAATGAATTTTTACCGAAACCATGCTGCTTCGATTCCGGCAATGATGCAAACAAATCGCGGATCCGGTCAAAGATTCCGGTAAATGTTGCCGGGGTTGCCAGCGAAGAATTGAATCCCGTGCGCTGATGAACGCTGACGAGGCGCTGAAATTTTTCAAACCCTGCAATGGAGGAACATCCTTCAGCTCTTTTGTTTTCCCATGAAGCGAGAATTACATCAAACATCAGCGTGGATTTGCCGCTCCCCGAAACGCCGGTAACCGCAATAATCCCAGCCGACGGGATATCGATGCTGAACCCCTTCAGGTTATTGGCAGATGCATTCGTGATGCTCAATCCAGGCTTTAGCTGGCGGCGGGCAGTACCCTGCATATCTCGCCCGGTAAAACCGGGGTGATTCCGGCCAGGTGGCGATTCCCTGAGATAAGGTCCGGTTACCGACGACGGGTTCAGCATGATCTCCCCCGGTGTTCCTGATGCGACAACCATTCCTCCCCGTTTTCCGGCCCCGGGGCCTATGTCGATGATATGATCAGCCGCAAGGATCACATCGCGGTCATGTTCAACAATGACCAGCGTATTGCCTGCCTGCTGAAGCTGCCGGAGGAGGTTCACCAGGTTCCCGGTGTCGCGGGGATGAAGCCCGATGGTGGGCTCGTCAAGTACATACGTGATGCCGGTCAGCCCTGACCCAAGCTGTCCTGCAAGTTTGATGCGCCGTGCCTCTCCTCCCGACAGGGTTGTCGACAGCCGGTCGATGGAAAGGTAAGAGAGGCCCAGTCCTGATAAAAAGTCGAGCTTGCGTAAAATCTCACCGATCAGGGGTGTGGCTGCTTCCCGGGCCGCCGGGTCTGAAAGAAGGGGCAAAAGCGACCTGAAAAATCCGGTTGCCGATGATACGGGAAGGCATGAAATTTCGGCAATGTTCCTGCCAAGGATCCTATATTCCAGGGCTTCCTGCTTCAGCCTTGAACCCTGGCAGGAAGGACACAGCGCCGATTTCATGAGCGGAAGCATGCTTTCGCCGCGATGGTCGGCATGTTTCCGGCCGTATTCATCGTTTACAAGATTTACCAGCCCTTTCCATGGTCCCGTGAAATGATGCTCCCCGCTGCGGTTGTCGCGCACGAATTGCCAGTTGATGTCGTACTGCTCCTCCCCTGTTCCTTCGAGGACCAGCGTTTTTGCTTTTCCCGGTATTTCATTCCATGGTACCAGGAAATCAAGATTGTGCCTATGGGCAACTGCTTTCAGTGTTGCGGTATATTGCCCGTATGGATCGCCATAGAATTTCCCGGTCCTGTTTCCATCCATGGCACCTGCCAACACCGACTTCTCCGGGTTTGTTATCAGCTTTTCAGGATCACATACGGTTTGATGGCCGAGCCCGTCGCATGCAGTGCAGGCTCCGTGCCGGTGGTTGAAGGAGAAAAGACTTGAGGAGGGATGCGGGATCCGGGATGCGTGATCCGGGATGCGGGATGCGGGATGGGGGATGCCGATGCGTGAAAAAAGCAGCCGGTAATGATCGTAGATTCCGGTCATGGTTCCCACGGTTGAACGGGGGTTCCGGCCAACATTTCCCTGGTCGACCGCAAAAGCGGGGGTAAGCCCGGTGATATCTTCAAAATCAGCATGCTCTTTCACGCCTAACCGTGTGCGGACATACGGAGAAAAACTCTCCAGGAAACGGTTCTGCCCCTCGGCAAAGATTGTATCAAATGCAAGGGAAGACTTGCCGCTTCCCGAAACACCGGTAATGACGGTGATTTTATTGTGGGGGATATCAACAGAAACATTCCTGAGATTGTGCGTTGAAACACCCCGGAGAGAGATGGAATATGGAATATTGATCAACGAATTTTGAAGTGCGATCCGGGGTGCCGATTCATTTCCCTGTTCAATATTCAATATTCGATATTCTTTAAGCGCTTTTGCAGTGAGCGACTCTTCGCAATCAACCATCTCCTCCGGGGTACCTGCGAAAAGCAAACGCCCGCCGTCACGGCCGCTGCCGGGGCCAAGGTCAACGACATGATCGGCGGCGGCGATCAACCCGGGATGATGTTCAATCAGGAGCACGGTATGTCCCTGGGAAATCAGCCCGTTAAGCGCTTTGAGCAAAACGCCGGTATCTGCCTGGTGAAGGCCGGTTGTCGGTTCATCCATGATGTACAGCGTATGGTCCGCCTGCGGTTTGGCCAGTTCTGCCGCAAGTTTGATGCGCTGCGCCTCCCCGCCGCTCAGTGTTGACGACCGCTGTCCGAGTGTAAGGTAGCCCAGTCCCAGGTTTTCCAGGGTCTCCAGGTACCGAAAAATCCGTTGTTCTTCTGAAAAGAAGGCAATCGCACCTGAAACCGTCATTTCCAGGATTTCGGAAACATTTTTTCCACGGATGGCGATTCCCAGTGTTTTGTCGTCAAACCGGCGGCCTTCGCACGATTCGCACAACACCTCCACATTCCCCATGAAGTGCATCCCCACCTGCTGGTACCCCGCTCCCTCGCATGCTTCGCAGCGACCGCCGGCGGTATTGAATGAAAACCGGCCTTTGTCATACCCGCGGGCAACTGCCTCCGGCTGCCTGGCATACAAATCGCGGATGAGATCAAACAGCCCTGTGTATGTGGCAGGGTTGCTCCTGGGGGTTCGGCCGATTGGCGACTGATCGATGGCGATGAGTTTCCCTATGGCTTCCCACCCCCTTATCTCCCGGTATTTGCCGACTTCATTGTTCGTTTTGGTCAGCTGGTTTTTTAAGAATGCGCCGAGGATGTGATTTACCAGCGTCGATTTTCCCGCCCCGGATACTCCTGTTACCACATTCAGCGCCCGGAGCCTGAAGCTGACATCTATTTCCTGCAGGTTGCGGGCAGCAGCTCCTTCGATGGTGATCGATCCCGACCCGGCTCTTCTGCCGGCAGGGATCGGGATTCGCTCATACCCGTGCAGGAAAGACAAGGTGCGACTCCTGCGGATTTTCGCTTCCGGCAGTTTTCGCGCTTCTTCCAGGGTACCGCTGAACAACACCTCACCCCCATGAATGCCCGGACCGGGGCCAATATCAATGAGCCAGCCGGCGTGGCGAATGAACTCCTCGTCATGTTCCACCACAATCACAGTGTTGCCCTTGTCGCGTATTTCCTTCAGAACCCCGATCAGTTCCCCGACATCATGCGGATGAAGTCCGACCGAAGGTTCATCGAAAATACAGATCATGTTGCTCAGCCCCATCCCCGCCAGTGTCGCCAGGCGCAGCCGCTGGGATTCGCCCCCCGACAGGGTGGTTGAATCACGCCCGGCTGTAAGATACGACAGGCCCAGGCGTTTCAAAAGATCAACCAGTTTTGATATCCGGCTGATCACCGGACCGGCAACCTCCTGCTCCTGTTTTGTAAACGTGCATCCCAGGAGCGTTTCCTTCAAATCATCCAGCTCCAGCGCGGCAAATTCCGCGATACTTTTCCCGCCGATTTTCACGGACAATGCTTTTTCGTTCAGCCGTTGACCGCTGCATGCCTTGCAAGTGCCGGATCGGACAAACCGGAGGATATTCCTGTTCCTGTCGCGCTTCAGTATGTTCTCCATCACCGGGATGATGCCGCCATAATAACCCAGTTCACGGGGTTTGGCGGTGATCCCGCTCCATTTCATGCGCGATTCGAGAGGATGCTTGCCAAAGGGAATTTCGATCTTGTCGCTCCCATAGAGGACAATATGCTTCTGTTCCGGGGTGAGGTCCTTCCACGGGATATCGATGTGAAAACCTTCGGAACGGCAAACCTGGTCGAGCACATCGAGCGTAACCTGCGAATAGATGATGTAACCGTTGGGGGCGGTAATTACGAGCGCTCCCTGGCGGAGGGTTTTGCCCGGATCGGCGACAAGAAGTCCGGGATCGAGAAAATCCTCCACACCAAGACCTTTACAGGCAGGGCAGGCGCCTTCGGGAGAATTGAATGAAAAAAGTGACCGGGTAAGCGGAAATGGTTTCACCTCTTCAGGAGCATGGCCGGTACGCGCAAACAATAACCTCAGGGCATCATAAATGCCGGTGATGGTTCCCACCGTTGACCGGGGATTTGAAACCACCGTTTTCTGATCGAGGGCGATGGCCGGCGACAACCCGTCAATCTGCTCCACGTCAGGCTTTTTCAGTTTGCCCATGAACTGGCGGGCGAAAGAGGAAAACGAACCCAGGTAGCGGCTTTCCGCCTCCCTGTAAAGCACATCAAAAATAAGCGAGGATTTCCCTGAACCTGACACCCCGGTTACCACGACCAGCCTGTTTTTCGGAATTTCAACACTGACTGAGCGGAGGTTGTGCTCGGAAGCCTGGTGGATTTTTATTGTTTCCGTGGAATTCATTTTAAATATCTCCCCGCAAAAATAGGGAGTTTGACAACATTCGGTTTTTTTAATTTAGCTTTGTTTGATTAATCCAATACAGATGAATCCCGAAGAATTCCGTTCAAATGCACATCAACTGGTCGACTGGATGGCCGACTACATGGAGAACCTGGAGCAATTCCCCGTGACACCGGGCATCAGTCCCGGCGAAATAAAAGCAAAACTTCCACCTGCAGCCCCCGTCGACGGTGAAGATTTTCAAGTGATCTTTTCCGATTTCAAAAATATCATCATCCCCGGAATGACCCACTGGCAACATCCCGGATTTCTGGCCTACTTCCCGGCAAACACCAGCGAGCCGTCTGTTCTTGCAGAGATGCTTACGGCAACGATGGGAGCACAATGCATGGTATGGCTCACCTCCCCTGCGGCGGCTGAACTCGAGGAACGGGTGATGGAGTGGCTCCGCGACATCCTAGGACTGCCGGAAGAATTCACAGGAGTGATCCAGGACAGCAGTTCTTCCGCCACGCTTGTTGCCCTGCTCACCGCACGCGAGAAACGGTCGGGCTTCGCCATAAACCGGCGCGGATTTTCACCGGCAGACCGCTACAGGGTATATACCTCCACACAGGCCCATTCTTCGGTTGACAAGGACGTAAAAATCGCGGGGATCGGCATCGAAAACCTTATCAAGATCGAAGTGGACGATGCCTTTGCCATGAGGACCGACCTGCTGGAAGAGGCGATTCTTCATGACCTGGAGGCGGGCTTCATTCCACTTGCTGTGGTATCTACATTCGGTACAACCAGTTCCACCGCCGTTGATCCTGTGGGTGCGATCGGGCTGATCTGCAAAAAATACAACTGCTGGCACCATGTGGATGCATCATATGCAGGAACGGCGCTGATGCTGCCGGAGGTCAGGGAAATTGATGCGGGATACGGGATGTGCGACTCGTTTGTGGTGAACCCGCATAAATGGATGTTCACAAATTTCGACTGTTCCGCCTATTTCATCCGCGACAAACAGTCCCTGATCAACACCTTTACCATCATGCCGGAATACCTGAAAACAGAGCAGGATTCGGGTGTGAACAATTACCGCGACTGGGGTGTGCCACTCGGGAGGAGATTTCGTGCCCTGAAGCTCTGGTTTGTGATCAGGACCTATGGCATCAGCGGATTACAGCAGAAGATCCGCGATCATATTGCGTTTGGACAATGGCTGAAACAGCAAATTCTGATAACTCCCGGCGTTGAACTGATAGCACCCGTGCCGTTCAACCTGGTGTGCTTCCGGTTTCATCCCGGGGGTATGAATGAGGAAAGTGAACTGGATCGGCATAATGAAAAAATCCTGCAGGAGATCAACCGTTCGGGAAAGATATTTTTGTCACACACCAGGCTCAGCGGAAAATTCGCCATCCGGTTTGTTGCCGGGCAAACCCATACTTCGGCGGAACAGGTGAAGCGGGGCTGGGAGCTTATTAAGAGCCACGTCCTTGACATTTATTGAAAAAACCGTTACTTTTGGTTTCTCTATTACCTAACCTGGACAAGCCAGAACCAAACAGGCATTAATTGCGTAACTTTAGCAT
>JBAXDH010000129.1:0-10480 GCA_037141055.1 bacterium
AGCAAAAATTCCGCGCCAGCCTGCGCGCCGCGCTGATGAATTGGGCGCGCTCGGCCGGCGAGGGCGGCGATTACACCGACAATCTCCCGGCGCAATGCCTGCATCCCGTCGGCCACTGGTTCGAGGTGCCGAATCTGTTACGCAACGGCACGCTGGCGCAGTTGCTCGCCGAGCGCCCGCAGCTAAAGCATTTGATGCTGCATAACATCGACACGCTCGGCGCGGACGCCGACCCGGCGATGTTCGGACTGCACCTCGCGCAGGAATCCTGCCTGACGTTTGAAGTCATTACCCGCCGGTTGGAAGATCGCGGCGGAGGTCTCGCCCGCGTGAACGGCCAGGTGCGCCTTGTTGAAGGGCTGGCGATGCCGCGCGAAGAGGACGAATTCGGCCTGTCTTACTACAACTCCAACACGAGTTGGCTGCACGTGGACAAGCTGCTCGCCGTCTTCGGGCTGACCCGCGGCGATCTCGGCGACGATCTGGTCGGCGGTGGCGCCGGGGGTGAGGATGGCCGCGATGCCGGCGGCCACAGACCCCGGAACAATTGTCGGGGATGAAAGTTCGGAGGGAGTATACCCGAATTTTAACGAAAAACTGCCCACTTCGCTGAAATGCGACACTGTTACCGGGATATCAATGGTTTAGGCTGTACCGGTACAGACGGACCAGGAAGTCACCGTGGTAACCGGGCCGCCTCCCCAGGGACTGTAATCCACCAAAGCAGCGCTGGTTCCGGTAATTGCCCCGCCGTCGCCGCCGGTATTGGTTCCGATGGTGGGACCTTTGGCGCTGCCCCAGTCATTGTATTCCGCAGGAAGGGCGACTGCCTGCGCGTTATCGATCGCGTTACCAGTCCCGTGAACAAAAAACCTGTTATGCCCATAATCTCCACCAGTAGTGGTACCGGCATCAACTGATCCGGCACTTACGTAGAGGCAGGCCTGGGTCTGCGCTGCAGCTTCATGGATGATGCAATTCCTGATCTTCAGGCTGCCACCCGAAACATCGATGGTGGGAACGGCAGCTGCGGTTTTGAATATGAGCCCGTTTACTGCAACGGTCCCTGCAGTTACTGCCAGTGCCCTTCCCGAACTGGTGCCGTCGATCATGGTCTGGCCGGCTTCGCCACTCAGTGTAAGAGACTTGCTGACGGTCAGGACTTCAGAGTAGCTTCCCGACGCAACATTCACCGTTCCACCGCTGGAAACAGCGCCAATCCCGGCCTGAACCGTGGCTTTTGGCCCGACTAAACCACTAACGTAGGTTGCGGAAGATCCATCCCAGGAATCGCTTCCTGTTGTGCCATTCACATAGACAGGAGGAATAGGTGGAATCAGAGCCCATGAACTTGTCGCCATCAGCAGCAACGAAACCAGAAATAGTAATTGCTTTTTCATAATATTTATATTTATTAGTATATGCCTTGTAATCATAATGTTACAGAGGCTGGAAAATGGCTGTTAAAACCGCTCACCAACCTAATTGTTACCTGCTAAACAGTTCTGCTAATTTACATCATGAAACAACCGGATAACTTTCCCATGAGTATTATTGTTGTAAGGCAAACTATGATATTTGTGTCATCTTTTGTCCTACAATCACGGTTTTTACCTGCCTTCCAGGCATCCTTCCTGCGAAAGTTGCATTTTGAAAAGGACGGGATGTGCAGGAGCATTTACTCCGGACCACAGAATCCTGATAAAAATGGGAATTTAATACCCCACCGCATCTTCCTCCCGGGAATTGAATCCGGGGACGGGAAATTTTCAGTATCCCGTTATGCGGAAAACGAGGTGGCTGAAGGCACCGATTCGGGCAGGGAATTACGTGGCGCTAAAATTATGGAAATCTCTCAGGATGAACCTGTTCTGTCGTGAAAACCCGACCCTAAAACCATCTCCGGAAGGAGATGGCCAGGGCAGGGTGCAATATCGGCATTCCTAAAAACCCCTTTTTATGATGCCGGTGTTCATTTGGCTGTAAAAATACATCAGGCAACCATACCGGCATCAGGAATATCGGAGATTCGGCGTAGGGGAAACACTGATTTTATTGTAAGTGTTTTTCCTACAAAACAATTTTTTAGAAATGTTTATGCCTGATATTCAGTGTCATAAAATATTAAAAAACTTTATTTTGATTGATCACTTTTATACCAGTGAGTGAAATGAGAAAAGTGGAGCAGCATAAACTTTTCACTTTTATCTTTTACTTTTTCACCGGTACTTTTTCATTGGCAACTTTTCGCTGGGAAGTGAACAAAGATAAACGAGCAGGGCTAAGTGAAAGGAGAAAATCGAATAGTGAAAATACCGCGCTCCGGCGGGGCGCGATATCCATAGAAACAAGGGTAATGATACGATTTATAGACCCCTACGGGGTCTGAATTTTCCCCTTGCCCTTTTTCATTTTTTACTTACTGGTATAAAAGTGATCAATCAATCTTTTTTTATGGCAACTGTTCAAACATCAGATCAAATATCGACTGCCGGGTCGGATTCAGGGGATAAACGAGCACCTGGTTGAGCATCAGCGACCTGTCATCACCCGGCGCCTCATATTTTACCTTGCCGTTCATGTCAACATCTCCGGCATAATATCCCTGGCAGAAATCATATCCGCTCTGGGACGACGTGTTTCCTGCCCTGACAATTACATTCGACTCGACAACGAGCTGATCATCTCCGCCTGCCTCATATTTCACCCTGTGATCGCTGTTGGCATCGCCGTACCACAAGGCACGTTTTCCGGCCTCGGGAGTGGATTGTGACAACCCGGTATAATTATATGCAGGGCCGGCGACAGGATGGCCTGTTCCCCAGTTGAATTCGGGTTCCGAACCGTCCGTGAAATTGACCGGCGTGCCCTGCGCCGTCATGGTCTTTACATTGGCCGTCATGACACCCAGGTGATTCCTGTGCCGCACTGCGATGTAGAATTCGCAGCCGGACAGGTTGCGGAAGCATACCGGGCTCACGCCGTCGACATCCACCACGTCGCCGTCACTTTGAACGAGTGCCGAACGGGTGTATTGCACAATGGTTTTGTCCGATTTGTCGCGAAGTTCAATAAATACCCAGTCAACAATCGCGTTTTCTCCATTGTTACCAAACACAATTGCCGGATTGGTGACCGTTTCACCACCGCCGCCCAAATGGGTAAACGCAGAACTGTAGGGAGGACCCGAATAAGGCTCTGTGAACGGGATGAAGCCCTGCGCTCTCAGGTCGTCGCGCATCATGTGCGTGGATGCGTCATACGGTCCCTGCAACAGCACTTTTATCTGCAGGCACACCTGCTCCGGCCGGGTAATCACTGCCGTGGCCGTGGCCGTGCAGCCATTGGCATCGGTCACCGTATAACTGTAGGATCCGGCTGCAAGGTTGGTAACCGGAGGATTGGACGCTGCGAAAACATAGGGTGTTGTTCCGCCCGACGCGGTGAGTGTCACGCTTCCCGGGTCGCTGAAGCACACCGGCTGCACCGGCAATGCAGCCAGGTAAACGGCCGGGTAAACCGTTACGCTCCCATTGATGAAACAGGTGCCGAAGGGATCCCTGCTGTACGGTATCCCTGCCGGATCGGAGTACTCATTGGCTTCAGGCGGGGTTTCAGCCCAGGTGAGCGGCGATGTTCCCCCTGCCGGCGGCCCGACGTACGAAAAATTCAGGGTAAAAAGTGTGGCATCCGGTGGAAGGTTGATCCCGGGGTCGCAGATATATCCCAGGATAAAAATCCCGGGAGTGGCGCCGTTGGTGAGACTGCCGGAAATCGCAGGATTCAGCGTAACACCCTGGTATTGAAGAACAGCAGGATCATAGTTCAGCGTAAGCGAAATGCCTCCGACGTTGAGAAAACCGGATACTGTAACGGGCACATTGACGGGGCCTCCAATACAAGCAGTTACAGCACCCGCCGTTGTTACCACTCCTGTGGAGGAAAACGCAATGTTGACGACCATCAGGCAGCCGGCAAGAATTAATAAGATTTTTTTCATCGTACAAAATTTAATCGGATGACCTGGTTTTTTTGGTCTGTACCAAAATAATTATTTGATAATCAGCTTACTCACCATGGTCAAGCCCACAGCATTAACTGTGACAATATATATTCCGGGGGCAAAACGGCTAAGATCGACTGACAGGTCATTTTGATTTTCCTGAACTATAAAGTTACAACTTCCTAACACTCTCCCGACAACTGATGCAAAAGTAATTTTCGCTGTACCTGTGAACGATCCGGGAAAATGGATTTTTACAACGTCATCGGCAGGATTGGGCGAAAGCGTTACCCTTTGCCCGGTGATTTCATTGAGCCCGACAATCACACCAACAAATTGCGAAGTATCGGAGCTGCATCCGTTCAGCGTAATGATGTCATAATACAGGCCGCTTGCCTGGGCTAGGAACGTCTGCCCGGTGGCACCTGGAATTGGCTGATTGTTCACGTACCATTGATTCCCGCAGCAAACGCTGGATATAAGCATGTTGTCAATGAGTGTGACAGCGGGAACAGCCGGAACGGGAAACACATTCACCGAAGCGGAACCATAGGTTGTACCGGTGCAGTTGGCATCCTGCAGGTCAGCAATGGTATAAAGCCCCGGTTCACCGGTTGCAAAAGTATAAGGTGTCGTATACTGGTTTAAAACTGTTGCAGTGGCGATCCCGTTCGAATACATGAACGACCAGGGAGGCGTTCCTGTCAAATCTACCCGGAGGGTGGTACTGTTGCCGGTGCCGCATAGGGTGTCGCCACCAGAGATTGTCGCCGTCGGCAGCGGGATTACACCCAGGTTCACAGTCCCTGAAATACTGGTAAAACCATCATTGACGATCACGTTGTAGGTTGTTGATGTTTCGGGTGAAACAACCGGGTTTGCCGCTGCCGAACTCCAGGGCGGAGTGCCCGGGGGAATGCAGGTCCACTGATAGGTGTAATTTCCGGAACCGTTGCCCGCATTCGAATAAAGATGGGAATATGCGCCATGGCAGATTTCCCCGGGAACGGCAATGGGATTTGCGTTGAGCGGACCACCGGTGATGGTGACGGTCACATCGTCGCTGGCCTGGCAGGATGAACCCTGGCTGGTCACTACCACGGTGAACAGGGTGGTCGCGGTCATGACGACCGTTTGCGGATCCTGCACATTCGGGTTGACCAGCATGGCCTCCGGCGACCAGTGATAGCTATAGTTTCCGCTGCCGCCGGATGCGGCATGCAGCGTGGTGCTGGTTCCATAGTTGATGGTCACGTCATTGCCAGCGTTGGCAACGGGTAAAGGGTTCACTGTCATCTGAAGCTGGGATGACGGACCATTCCCGCAGGGATTGGAAGCAAAAACGGTCACATTGCCTGAAACCGCACTGGCTGAGAAGTCGACCGTGATGGAATTTGTATTCTGGCCATTCGTAATCACCGCCCCGGCCGGCAGTGTCCAGGTATAACCGGTTACATTTGGCAGCGCGGCAACCGAATACGGTACACCGGTCTGTCCCCGGCAAACCGAACTGCTTCCGGTAACCGGCCCGGGATTTCCGATCCCGCCGCAGATATAGCCGTTCAGGTAATAGGTGGCATTCGGTGTGTCGTTCAGGACATTGCTGTTCCCGTCTGCATATTCGCACGAAGACCCGTTGTCGATCCAGTTGAGTGCTGAATTTCCGCCAATATAATTGAAATTTAATGTCATGATCGTCGTGCCATCCGCCAGTGTTTTGGAAGAGCCGTACCATCCTATGCTGATGCGGTGAATCCCGTTGCCAAGGTCGGAATCACCGCTCAGGAAATTCGGCAGCGACGGGTTCGGGATCCCCTGGATAAAATGAACCACGGCATAATCGTAATCAAGGGTCAGCGATACCGCCCCGATATTGTTAAACCCTGCAACTGTTACGGGCACGGAAACCGTTCCCGGAGTCGTGGCGGAAACTGTGGCGCAGGTGGTGACGGGTGCGTTCTGGGCCGCGGAGATCATCGCGCAACCCAGGAGGAAAGCACTTATCATCGTAAATTTCAGCATGGTTATATTCTTCCTCGGTTCACCAGGTTTGTTCAATATAAAACGTTTCACAGGAAAAAAATTCATATTCATTTGTTTGATGACTCATGGTCCAGTAATAAATAAATTACGCTGGACAAATACTGTCGCATTGGCTTTTGAAAGTGCCATGTAGTAAAATGTTTCTGACGCTGCTCCGCCCAGGATGTAAGTATCTGAGGGCCCGTAAAATTCAACCGTGCTGGTCCCGGCATTGAAAACCCCTGAATTTGCCCAGTTTCCTGCGATATAAAGGGAACCGGCTCCCGTACACGTAAGGGTGTACCCCGGGTTGATCGTCATATTTCCTTCCACATATAATTTAGCCGCGCCTTCCACGCTGACGTTCCCGCAAAGCGCCCCCAGGGTGAGGTTGCCCGTTTTGTGCGGCCAGTTCGCAGCAGCCGCCGGAATGGTGACATTTACGGAAGCCGGCGGCACTTGGTAATTGTGCCAGTTGGAACCTGTGTTCCAGTCGGTGGAGGTGATCCCGGTCCACAGCCCCGGCGTGCCGATATACAGGTAGTCTGTCCGCACACGGATGGAACCGGCGGTTCCCCTGGTAACAATCAGCGTAACGGTATAGGCTCCGTTTGAAGTGAAATGGACCTGCGGATTTTGCGAGGCGGCCGTTGTGCCCCCGAGAAAATAATAAGTCGACGGGCTGATGGTCCAGTTCCACGTTGCCGGCCCCCCGGTGGTTTGATCGTTCAGGGTTACATTGGCAGCATAATCATCGGTCGGTGTTCCGGCAACGAAATTTGCGGCCAGCGGGCTGGGGCCTACATAGCCGTTGACATAATAAAAGGTCCTGGGTAAATCATACAGGGACGCCCCGGCAGCGCTTTCAGCATATCGGCAGGAGGCGCCGTCGTCGAACCATGCAAGGGTGGTTGCCCCGCCATTGTAAGTAAAAACCAGGTTGACCAGGGTGCTGCTGTCGGCCAGGGAAGCCGCCGTGCCGGACCAGTTCAGCAGTATCCTCCCCAGGCCTGCCGTCGCAGCGGTGAATGATCCTCCAAGGGCGGGAACCAGCGAGGCGCTTTGATAGGTTAATACGGAAGGATCATAATCCAGTGCAAGGGCGAACAACCCGATATTCGAATAATGGAACACTCTAAGCGGAACGGTCACCTGCTGGCCTGCGGTGGCAGAAACATTCCCGGCCGCCGTTTGCGGCGCCACATGCGAAGCCACCAGGCCATCCTGGTAATAGGTTGTTTTGGGCACATCATAATAGGCATTGCCGATGGCATCGTTGAACCTGCAGGAGGTCGCATCGTTTACGAGCCATGCCAGGGTGGTGGTACCAGAAATATATGCAAAGTTCATCGTGGCCATCAAGGTGCCATCCGGCAGGGTGGTGGATGACGCACCGGTCCACGCCAGTACGATTTTTCTTTTCGATCCCGAAGGGCTGTCGGTTACCGTGAGCGCGCTTCCGAAGGAAGAACCGGGGGTAAAGCCGCTGTAACTCATTACCGCCGGGTCATATTCATAGGAGAGATTGAAGGACTTTACATTGTTGAAACTGTTGACAAATAAAGGCAATGAAAGTGAACCTGAAGGCAGGGCATTTGTTTTAACCGGCAACCAAACTTTGGGGGCATATTGGGAATAGATCAGCCCGTTTTTATAATAATCTGCCGTAGGCATATCAAGGTAGGGATACCCGGACACATTTGTATATTCACAGGATGAACCGGTATCATACCAGTCAAGTGCCGACCCTGTTGCTGTTGCGGTGGAATAAATGAAATTTATGGTAACCAAAGTGCTTCCATTGGCCAAAGTTGCGTTCCCATAAAACGACATAACCAGAAGCATTTTCCCGTTTGGGCCGATCTGGGTACCGGCTGCGAAAGTAGATGCGATGCTTGAGGTTGGTGTGCAATTCTGATAGCTCAATACAGCCTGGTTAAATTCCAGTGTCAGTGTCATGGCACCAACTGAAGTGAAATTGTTCACGGTTACGGGCACGGCAAGGGCACCGGGCGCAGGATTATTAATGACCGGGGCAAAGGTGACCGGTGCACCCCGGTTTGAAATTCCCCCATTCAGGTAATAAGATGGTTTTGGCAAATCGTTTAACTGGATGTAGGAACCGGCGGAATATTTATAGTACTTACAGGCATTCGTACTGAGATCCCAATCCAACGCAACATTGCCTGAGATATACGTAAACGTCAGGGAAAGCAGGCGTGTTTCGTCAGGCAGGGTCACTCCTCCGGGGGTCTGGGGCCAGGTGATGACGAGTGTCCCCTGGGTTCCCACGACCGAATTTACGACAGTCATGCCCGGGAAGGATGTGTGAGGCGTAGCACTGACATAGGCTGCCCGGTTAGCCATGTAGCTCATTGTCAGAGCAAAAGAACCGATGCTCACAAAGTTTTTAACGGTGACGGGGACCACAACAGCACCTGTTCCGGTAGTGGCATTGGTGATGATGCCTGCTGCCGTGACCGGTGCATTTTCAGATTTCAGGCTCGTTGTCATAAAGCAGAAGAATACAAACAGAAAATTGAACATGGTTTTCATATACCTTCCGTTTTTCAAGATCATGCCCCGGCTTTTATCAGGTTATTATTTTCAATAAAAAAAAGTAAAAAAGAGGGGAGCAAGATGGCCCCCCTCTTCTCAATCATATGAAATTAATGGTTACGGACTAACTTAATGGTCCTGACCATCTCCCCGCTGCTGTTGCGCAGGGTTACTGTTGCAAAATAAACGCCAGGTTGCAATGGCATGGCATCCAGGGTCACTGAATGTTTGCCGTTACTTTGAGTTTCGTTTACAAGCGTGGTTACCACACGGCCAAGCATATCCTTGACAACAAGGGTTACAAGACCGGCGGCTGGGAGGTTGTAGGTTAGTATGGTACTCACTGCAAACGGGTTCGGACGGGTATCCAGTGTGATTGAAGACCCGATTGTCGTTACACCGATTCCATTGGTCGAGAATTCGAGAACATCCACACCAAGAACTACATCCGGGATCACGCTGATGTTGCCATCGGCCAGTTCATTCAACTGGTCGGCGGCCAGCTCGATACGGATTGCATCACCCTGGCTGAATGTGGAGGAGGTCTTCAAACTGATGACCAGCAGGTCTTCATTGGCGTTGAAATTGAGTGGTTCTGCCGAATTCCAGCCGATTCTCAGTTCATTGCCTTTGACAACCCACGCAAGGGTGCCGCCGTTATCCTTCATGGTTATTCCTGTCACTTCCATCAGATCATTCGGGAAATTCAGGATCAGGGATACAGCGCCCACTGTTGAAGCGTGCATCATCCGAACCGGCAATTCAATATCCTTGCCGGCACCAGCCAGTTTGGTATCATTGTGGTTCAACGTGAGGGTTGAGCTTGCAGCCTTTAACGGTGTTGAGAAACTGCCATTGAAGTCGCCTTTGCACATTCCGTAAACATCATATGCAACACTTGATGTTACAATGGTGACATCGAATGCAGAATTATACACACCAGAGAGAGGGTTATTGGTTATAAATGTATTCTTTTTGTAATAAACCCATGGACTTCCGTTAAATGCATCACCATAAACGAAGTAATTCTGAATTCGCAATGCATCTGTAGCCGTTACTGAGTTACTGAGATTCACATCACCTGCAAGGAATTTCACATACTGGATACTTGTATTTGAGGGGTTCCATGTATTTGCTGCTGCTGCATCGGTTGAATTGATACCGCCTACATTGGCAGTTACCGGAGTGACAACACCGACCGTAAAGGTTCCGGAAGGAACATTGGCCAATGTGTATGCTGAACCACTCCACGTTGCTGTAATCGGTGGTACACAGTTCAATGTAAGTGTTCTGCCCGTCAACGAAGTCTGAGCATTATTGAAGTACTTCAGCGTACCGGTGATGTTGCAGGTGTTGATGGTAAGCGTCATAAAGTCGCTCACGACACCGCAGGGTCCAGCAGGATCATTGGTGGTATAAGTCAGTACCACAAAACCATTGCTCTTGTCATTGGTACCCGGAGTATATACATTTCCAACAAATAGTCCGTCTCCACCCGTTGACCATGATGCAGAAGTTGCACCTCCGCCAAATGAGAATCCTCCCATCATAGCAGTACCGCCATTTTTGCAAATGGTTTGGTCAGGTCCGGCTTCAACTGTTGCAGATGGATTGATAGTTACAAGGAAGCTTTCCTCATCGCTACAATTAGGCGTGGTCGCTGTTGCATCATAAATCCAAACAGTTTGAGTGCTGGTGATCGGCCCGGTGATAACCTGGCCGCTATTGGCCTGGCTGTTGTTGTAATATTTCGGGCTTACCAGGTTGCTGCCAGCAATAGTAGGCAGTGTATAGCTGTCGCAAGCTGTCTTAGCACCAGGATTGGTGATAACCGGCGAATTATTGATAGTTACAAGGAAGCTTTCCTCATCGCTACAATTAGGCGTGGTCGCTGTT
>JBAXDH010000130.1:0-10464 GCA_037141055.1 bacterium
ACTACCCTCTAAAACATTAGTAAATGCTGCCTATCCAGAAGCCATGTTAGCCCCTTCAAGGGGAGGGGCCGGGGGAGAGGTCATTGCCCCCTCCCATGCCGGGGGAGAGGTCATTCCTTCCCTTCTCCATCGCAAAGCAACCCGGGAATATGGATATCATCCGGCTGAAACCGCCCTGGATCAGCGGCAGAATTTCGACCTGGTTATCTCCTCCCTTACCGCGGATGAGGCACGAAAAGAGGCGGCCCGATGCCTGCAATGCGACGTAATCTGCAATGTCTGCGTTTCGGTTTGTCCGAACCTGGCCAATTTTGGTTACGAGATCGAACCGGTGCGGTATTCGCTTGAAAAGGCTGTTTTACAGGACGACGGAACCATTGCCTATGCTAAGGACAGGGATTTCAGGGTGGACCAGCAATATCAGATCCTGAATATCCGGGATTTATGCAATGAATGTGGAAATTGTACGACATTTTGTCCGAGCGGTGGCCGGCCTTTTACCGACAAACCCGGTGTTTGCCTGTCGGTGGAGTCGCTCAATGACGAAGGAACAGGATATTTTTTAAGCCGCCTTCCTGGGAAGGTCGTGCTGATATACAGGGAACAGGATAGCATCAGGACCCTGGGTCTGATGGATGGCAAATACTATTATGAGACAAACCAGGTGAGGGCGGTCATCAATCCTGAAAATTTCGCACTTGTGGAGGTCGAATTTCTGACCCCGTGCGTCAGGGAGTTCCGGTTTGAATTTGCAGCGGAGATGAGCGTTGTGCTGAGGGGGGTGATGGAAGTGAACAATTTAAAATGAACAATGATTAAGGAAAAGTGAAAAGTGAAAAAGTGAAAAGCTATGATAACAATAACCGATAAGATTGTTGATTTAAAAATTCTGGAGAAAGCGGTAAGGCATTACCGCGAGAAGGGCATCATCCTGCCTACGTTTGCGCAGATGCAGAACCCCGAGCTGATCCCGGGGCGTATTAAGGACAAACTGAAAAACATCGGGTTGTGGGACCTGCATCCGTTGAATCTGTTTCGCATCACCTGGAAAAATGAACCCAAAGCAAACGGCGGACTTTACGGTTCGCCAAATTTCATCCTGTTGCCTAAGGCTCTTACTGGAATTGATTCCCCGATCGTTGTGATGCTCGGCAAATGGTTCCCCACCGGGGCGCACAAGGTCGGCGCCGCCTATGGGTGCCTGGCGCCGCGCATCATCACCGGCGGCTTTGATCCGACCTATCATAAAGCGGTATGGCCTTCGACCGGGAACTATTGCCGGGGTGGGGCGTTCGATTCCTACCTGATGGATGTAACGGCGGTTGCCATCCTTCCGGAGGAGATGAGCCGCGAACGTTTTGCATGGCTAAAAGAGATCGGTGCAGAGGTGATCGCCACCCCGGGATGCGAATCAAATGTGAAGGAGATTTATGACAAATGCTGGGAAATCAGGCGCACGCGTGAAGATTGCATGATATTCAACCAGTTCGAGGAATTTGGAAATTCCTGCTGGCACTATGAAGTAACCGGCAATGCCATCGAGGAGGCCTTCAGAATGGTTGCCGCACCGGATGCCCGGCTATCCGCCTATATTTCCGCTACCGGTTCAGCCGGTACCATTGCAGCGGGAGATTATCTGCGCACAAAGTTTCCTCATGTCAAAGTGGTTGCCTCCGAAGCGTTGCAGTGCCCGACACTGCTGCAGAATGGTTTTGGAGGTCACCGGATCGAAGGAATCGGCGACAAGCATGTTCCCTGGATTCATAATGTCCGCAACACTGATGTTGTGACAGCCATCGATGACGAAGACTGCATGCGGCTGCTGAGGCTGTTCAATGAAACAGAGGGCCGCGAATACCTCGCTGAAAACGGGGTGGACAGGGATCTGATCGCCGTACTTGACTCCATCGGTATTTCCGGTATAGGGAACATTCTTTCGGCCATCAAAACAGCGAAGCACTTTGAATTTACCGGGGAGGATGTCATTTTGACAATTGCCACCGATTCAGCCGCGATGTATGGCTCCAGGCTGGAGGAATTAACAGCGGAACATGGTTCCTATTCAATGCTCCAGGCTGCACGCGATCATGAAAAATGCATGCTTGGCACTGCTCCGTCAACCATGAAGGAACTTGGGTACTATGACCGGAAGGCCATTCATAACCTGAAGTATTTTACCTGGATCGAGCAGCAGGGGAAAGATGTGGAGGATCTCCGTCAGTTATGGGAGGACCGCAGCATCTGGCCAAAGATTTTCAGTCAGCCCGCCCGCTGGGACGAGCTGATCAATGAATTCAATGACCGGACAGGATTGCTGAAGTAAATGTGGCTTTAGCCCCATAAAAGAAAAGATAAAATCTGACAGAAATGAGAAACACATCTGACAATTTTCATTTTGAATGTGTTGACTGCAAAGCAGAATACTCTGGCAACAGGGTGATATACCTTTGTCCATCCTGCGAAGTATTGAACAAACCCGGCATGCCTCCAAAAGGGGTATTCAAAACTATTTATCAGTATGAATACATCAGGAGCCTGGCAGGCAGGGAATCTCTTTTTCACTATCTGGCAGACAGGAACTTTCTTCCTCTGCTGCCCATCCAGGATTTAAAATCCTGGCCATTCCTGAAAATCGGAGATACTCCGTTATACCAGTCTGATGAGTTTGAATGTTACCTGAAGGATGATTCTCAAAATCCAACCTTCTCATTCAAGGACCGCGCCTCTGCTTTGGTTTCCGCATGGGCAAAGGAAAATGGAATTCAAACCCTTGTCGCCGCTTCTACAGGGAATGCCGGGTCCTCACTTGCGGGTATATGTGCATCCCAGGGGCAACATGCGATTATTGTTGTTCCGGCTGCCGCGCCGTTAGCCAAACTCACCCAGATCCTGATGTATGGCGCCGTTTTAATACCGGTGAAGGGAACCTACGATGATGCCTTCGACCTGAGTGTGGAAATTTCAAAAAAGCATGGTTACTACAACCGGAATACTGCTTACAACCCGCTCACCATTGAAGGGAAAAAGACGGTCTCATTTGAAATTTTCGCTCAGCTCAATCACCAGGTTCCCGACAGGATCTTTATCCCGGTTGGGGATGGCGTGATCTTTTCCGGAGTGTGCAAAGGGTTTGAAGACCTGATGAAGCTTGGCATCATCGACCGGATGCCCGTCCTGGTAGCTGTTCAGTCGGAAGGAAGCAGCAATTTTATCAAGAATCTCAATGGTATGCCGTTTAAATCAACTCCATCAAAGACAATTGCCGATTCCATCTCTGTCGATGTGCCTCGGTGTTTTAACATGACTGCCGCATACTTAAAAGATTATCACGGGGAGGTTGTTGCGGTTTCAGACCAGGAGATACTCCGGGCATCGGTTCAGCTTTCCCGTTCAACGGGCATATTCTCCGAACCTGCCGCAGCTGCTGCTTTTGCCGGGATGCTGAAATATCGTCAGCAGGGATTGATCCCGGCCGGCTCACAAAATGTTGTTCTGCTCACAGGGAGCGGACTAAAGGATTTATCGGCTGTTCAATTATCGATTAATATTCCTGTAGCGATTGAACCAAGGATTGAATGTATTGAAAGCTTTATCAGGAACCTTCTTTAGAGATCAGCAATTGGAAATAACAAATCGGAATAATCCAATCAAGGGGAAAATGAAACGAAAAATTTTGATAATATTCATTTTCGCTTCATTCATGAGTTTTGCTGTCATATTGTTTCTTATTTTCATCCCAAGGAAATACAATGTCTCCCAGTTACAAAAGCTAAAAAACTTACAATATGTGACACTGCCGACTGGTTCGCATTTGGCTTACGTTGTTATCCCGGCGAAAGGATTAAAAAAACCGTACCCGATTATTTTTTTACAAGGGGGCCCGGGTGGTTTTATTTCGGAAAGGACAGTCGCATGCCTTGCCCCACTGTCGGAAAATGGCTATGACATATACTTGTACGATCAAATTGGGAGTGGTCATTCTGCCCGGCTAAAAAATATCGAGGAATACACCGTTGAGCGGCATAAAAGAGATCTGGAAGGAATCATTACGCATACAGGTGCTGCTAAAGTAATCCTGATCGCACAATCGTGGGGTGCCGTTCTGGCGACCTTATTTGTTGCAGGCAATCCTGGCAAAGTAGCTAAACTCATTTTTACAAGCCCCGGACCTGTTTTTCCAATCAGGAAGGAATTGGAGGTTATTGTCCCGCCAGATAGTTTGCATCTGCGGGTACCATTTTTTTCAAACCAGCAGGCCAATAAAAAAATAAATAACATCAGGAGTAAGACTACTGCACTTTGGGCGCAGATTTTTGGAAGTAAATTAGCATCGGATAAAGAAGTGGATGACTTTCAAACCTTGCTGGCAAACGAAACAAATAAATCCACCGTTTGTGATACCTCGAAAGCTGGAAAAGCAGCAGGTGGAGGCGGATATTATGTTCAAATTATGACTATGCTGAGTTTGGATGATGTGACGGATCCAAGGCCTGCATTGAAAAATTCGAAAATTCCATTGTTCATCATGAAAGGGCAGTGTGATAATCAAAAATGGGGTTTTATCACCGAGTACCTTGAACTTTTTCCCAATCACCGGCTGATCATTATTCCGGGTGCCGGACACTCGATTTCTGTTGAACAACCGGAATTGTACCTGAATGAAATACGTGAATTTTTAAACCAGTAAAACCTTTTTTGTAACCTGTTCCTGAAATGATCACGTTTAATCTGAATAACCGTAAAGTCGAATACAAAGGAAAGGAAAGCAATACGCTTTTGCACTATTTGCGGGAGAATGAAGGAATCACTTCTGTTAAAGACGGCTGTTCGGGCCAGGGAGCATGTGGTGCATGCATGGTGGAGATTGACGGAAAAGCAAAATTATCGTGTACCCGCAAGATGAAATTTCTCGAAGGTGCGCAGGTTTTCACGTTGGAGGGTATTCCGGAAGCTGTTCGTAACGTAATTGCTAAAGCATATGTCGCAAAAGGAGCAGTGCAATGTGGATTCTGCACTCCCGGACTTATCATGCGTACAAAAATTCTTTTCGCGGAAAATCCAAACCCGGACAGGGATCAGATTAAAAAAGCCATCAGTCTGAATTTATGCCGGTGCACAGGATATGTAAAAATCCTTGATGCCATTGAATTGGCTTTGAAGAAATGCGGGATGCGGGATTCAGGATATGTGGGTTCAGATTCAATCCATTATGGAACCGGAATCGGAGATTCACCAGTGAAATATCAGGCGTTTGAAACTGCCATTGGTAAAAGAGTGTTCGTAAACGACATGAAACTTCCCGGGATGCTCTTCGGTGCTCTAAGGTTCGCCGATCATCCCAGGGCCAGGGTTCTTTCGATCGATCCTTCGGCAGCATTACGATCAGAGGGTGTGATGAGGGTTTTCACTGCATCCGATGTGCCCGGCGATCGTTATACCGGGCTGATCATCAGCGACTGGCCTTTGATGATCACCCCCGGGGAGATAACGGCCTATATCGGGGATGTGATTGCCGGGGTCGTTGCTGTAACAGAGGATGCAGCAAGGGCAGCCGCCCGTTTGATCAACGTTGAATATGCGGTTTTTGATCCGGTTTCCGATGCCGGAATCGCCCTTGAGCCAGGTTCACCAGAAGTTCATCCCGGCAGGCCGAACCTGCTTGAAAAATGCATCGTCCGCCGGGGTGATCCGGTTGACGATGTCCTGGAAAAATCAGCCTTTCAAACCTCAGGAATTTACGAAACCCAGCGGGTTGAGCATGCATTCCTCGAAACGGAGGCCGCCGTGGCCCTTCCGGCAGGAAATGGGATTCATCTTTACAGCCAGGGACAGGGCATCTACGTCGATCAGCGGCAGGTGGCTTCGCTCCTCGCGCTCGATGATGAACAGGTCAGGGTGACGCTTGTCCCATGCGGCGGCGGTTTTGGCGGGCGGGAGGATATGACCGTACAGGGTCATGTTTCGCTTTTTGCATATCTCCTGCAGCAGCCGGTAAAACTGCATCTTTCGAGGGAGGAGTCTATCATGATGCATCCGAAACGGCACCCTGTCCGCATGGATATTTCGCTCAGCTGCGATGACACAGGCATACTCACCGCTTTGCGGTTGCGGGCCACCGGCGACAGCGGCGCATATGCTTCAGTCGGAACCAAAGTGATGGAAAGGGTGGCAGGCCATGCCAGTGGCGGGTATCACATTCCATCCGTGGATGTAGAATCCCTGACGGTTTACACCAACAACATTCCGTCAGGTGCCATGCGCGGGTTCGGGGCAAACCAGGTGGCCTTCGCCCTGGAGAGTTGCATCGACGAATTGTGTTTGCAGGGAGGTTTTGACCGCTGGAAATTCCGGTATGACAATGCGCTTGACAACGGGAAGATGACTGCCACAGGGCAAATTCTCGGAGAAGGTGTCGGGATCAAAGCCTGCCTGATGGCCCTGAAAGACCATTTCTATGCTGCAAAATTTTCCGGGCTTGCTTGCGGCATCAAAAATTCGGGGGTCGGCAACGGCATGACCGATTTCTGTGACGTTAAGATCAGCATCCGGGAAAACGGAAGGGTATTGATCGAACACGGCTGGACTGAGATGGGACAGGGGGTGCAGAACATGGCCATCCAGACGCTGCACCAGGAAACGGGTATCGATGCATCCCTTATCGATGTGGTTGTGGATACCAACGCAGAACTCCCGACCGGGATGACCACCTCCTCACGTGCTACAGCGCTTCTTGGGAATGCAATCATCAATGCATCGGCAGCCATCAGGGAAGACCTCGATCAGTATGGAACGGCTTGCGCTGATCTGAAGCCTGAAGCTGTTCAGACCGCATTGTACCACCTGGCCGGAAACACATACTGGGGCAAGTATTACTGCGACTGGACAACCAAACCAGGTGCCGGTACCGGGAAAATCATTACGCATTATTCATACGGCTATGCAGCACAACTCGTTGTGCTGGATGAAACCGGTGAAATTGAAAAGGTGTATGCCGCTCATGATGCCGGAAGGATCATGAATCCCATGCTTTTCGAAGGCCAGATACAGGGTGCTGTTCACATGGGCCTCGGATATGCCCTCACGGAAGACCTGCCGATGGAACACAGCCGGTTGAAAAGCACCAGGCTCGCCGATTGCGGGGTGCTGAGTGCACGGCAAACTCCCGAAATCATTGTCATTGGAGTTGAAGAGGCTGACCCGGTCGGGCCATACGGGGCAAAAGGAATCGGAGAAATAGGCCTTGTTCCCACAGCTGCTGCCGTTGCCAATGCATTGTGCCAGTTTGACGGGATCAGGCGGAAGCGGTTGCCCATGAAACCAAGAACAAAATAGTAAGAAAATGATCGTACTAAAAAACGGAACTTTTATTGACTGGCAAACCCTGGAATTCAGGCAGGTTGATATCCTTGTTGAAGAGGGGCCAAAGGGTGGTTTGCGGATTGTAACTCCCCTCACCCCCGACCCCTCTCCCGGGGGGAGAGGGGAGACCCCGGCACCGGTAACTCAACGAATTATTGACTGCACCGGAAAATTCATCACCAGGTCATTTGCCAATGCACACCATCATGCATATTCCTCCCTTGCCTGCGGGATGCCGCCGCCTGCGAAAAATCCTGAAAATTTCCCGGAGATCCTTCAGTATGTATGGTGGAACCTCGACAAGGCCCTTGATCTTGAGATGGTTCGGTATAGCGCACTTGTCACGGCGATTTCCTGCGCCAGGAACGGCGTAACCTTTGTGATCGATCATCATGCATCTCCTCATGCCGTGAAAGGCAGCCTTGAAACAATTGCCCGGGCATTTGATGAAGTTGGCGTGGGTCATTTGCTCTGCTATGAAATTTCGGATCGCGACGGAATGGATATTGCCCGGCAAGGGCTGGAAGAATCAAAGGAATACCTTTCAAAACATCAGGGCCTGGTCGGACTGCATGCCTCCTTCACTGTCGGAAATGAAACCATGAAAGAGGCGGTGCAGCTTGCGGAGCTTTACCGGTCCGGAATCCACATTCATGCTGCGGAAGATGCGTCAGACCAGGAACATTGCCTTGAACAGTACCGTCAGAGAGTCATGGAACGTCTATCAGACAATGGTGTGCTGCAGTTTCCGAAAACAATCCTTGCGCATTGTCTTCACCTGGATGATCACGAGCGGGGCCTTGTGGAGGGGTCCCCGGCATGGGTTGTACAGAACATGGAGAGCAACCTGAACAATTCAGTAGGCTTCTTTAACTCCAGGGGACTTGGAAACAGGATCATGACCGGTACGGACGGCATGCACAGCGATGTTTTGCGCAGCGCCAGATCAGCGTTTTTTGCAGGCCACAACTACGACAGCATCGATTATGAGGAAACATACCGCAGGCTCAGGAATGTTCATCACTACCTTCGGCTGAATGAATTTTCAGGAAACGGTGAAAACAACCTGGTTGTTCTTGATTACGATTCTCCAACCCCGTTGTCATCCGACAATTTTCTTGGTCATTTTCTGTTCGGGATCGAATCAAGGCATGTCAGCCATGTGATATCGCAGGGCAGGCTAATTGTGGAGGATGGAAGAATAAAGACTGTTGATGAAAAGCATATCCTTTCGGAATCCAGGAATCAAGCAACCCGGTTATGGAAAAAGATGGAATAGGACCGTATGTCATTCGCAACGGAACGCTCGTTGATGCTTCTGGCAGTTCGCAGGAGGACCTTGTTGTGGAGGCTGGTGTCATTTCAGCGCGTGGAAGTATTGATGCGCTTGCCACCAGAGGTCTCAGTACTATAGATGCCTCGGGAAAATATGTTTTTCCCGGCGGCTTTGACCCGCATGTGCATCTTGCATTGCCCACTCCGGCCGGTAATTCCTGCGATGATTTCAAATCGGGAAGCAGGGCGGCGCTGGCCGGAGGAACGACATTCTTTATGGATTTTGTCACGCCGCGGCGCGGAGAATCCCTTCGGGATGCAGTGCGCATGCGTAAAGCAGAGGCTGCCGAAAGCATTGCCGGGTGCGGGTTGCATCTGGGCATCAGCGAATGGAATCCTAAAATTGCGGCAGAGATTGTTCCGTGCATGGAGCAGGAGGGCATCTCTTCCTTCAAAGCGTACCTGGCATACCGCGAATCCATTGGGATCAGGTATGAGGAACTGAAAGAACTCATGCAAATCGTCGGGCCGGCCGGCGGACTGGTGATGGTGCATTGCGAGGATGGTGAACTGATAAGCCGCATGCAGCAGCAATTTTTACAAGCAGGTCAAACACGGGCATGCTATCACCCGTTGTCACGTCCCGCCGAAGCCGAAATAAGGGCCATCGGGCAGGTGATTGAATTGTCGGCCAATACAAATTGTCCTGTTTACATCGTTCATACATCAACCGGGAAAGGGGCTGAGATGATTGCGGCGGCAAAACGTAACGGCATAGCGGTTTTTGGTGAAACCTGCCCCCATTATCTCCTTTTAGATGATTCGGTGTATGATGCGGCACGGGATAACCTGGAAGTGATGCCGTATGTCCTTTCTCCGCCGATACGGGGGGCCTCAGACCAGCAAATGCTATGGAAAAGCCTGTCAGACGGCACGATCGACGTGGTGGCCACCGACCATTGTCCTTTCAACCTGTACGGGCAAAAAGACCTCGGAACGGATGACTTTACGAAAATTCCGAATGGCGCAGGCAGCGTAGAACACCGTTTGAGCCTGCTTTATACGTATGGTGTGCTCACCGGCAGAATCACGATCAACCGGTTTGTCAGCCTGGTATCAACGCGGCCTGCCGAAATTTTTGGATTCGGCCACAGGAAAGGGAAACTGCTCCCGGGGTATGATGCAGATATTGTGATATGGGACCCGGAATACAAAGGAACAATCTCGGTAAAAAATCACATGCAGAACTGCGATTCAGAGATCTACGAAAGATTTCACATCAAAGGACATGCTGAAACCGTCATTATGGGCGGAACTATCCTGTAACCCGCATCCCGCATCCTGCATCCCGAATCTTTTATCCCTATCCCGCCATCCTCTCCTTCCCTTTATGTTCAAAGCTCCTCAGCAGCCTGGCCGGATCCTCAAACCGGTTGGTGAGCATCATGGCTGCAATAATGTAGGGTTTGAACCCTGCCTGCATGTAGAGCGGGATACGGTAACGTTCGAATACGGTGGCGGCCACTTCGCCCTCCTTGCAGGAAACCCCCGAAATATCAGCCGGCAGGCAATGCATGTATAACGCTTTCCCTTCCCTGGTCAAATTCATTTTATCTTCGGTGCATTCCCAGTTTTTATACCGGGCATTGTTGGCAAGGCATTCTTTTTCAAGGTCTTTCAAACCGTCGTGATCATTATTCCTGAGCAATCCGGTTCGCTGTTGCATGACGTGGAACGGCGCCCAGCTTTTGGGATATACGATGTCGGCATCGCGGAAAGCCTCTTCCATGCTGTTGACCGCGCGAAAACCTCCCCCGGATGCTGCGGCCT
>JBAXDH010000131.1:0-10390 GCA_037141055.1 bacterium
CCGACCCCTTGCACCCCATGCAAGTACGCTAGCCAACTGCGCCACACCCCGAACTGTCCGGATCGTTTTCCGGTTTGAGGGTGCAAAGATAATAAATTTCTTTCACCCCCGTAACCCTATTTTCTTTTCCTTCTTAATTGTTCAACGCTCATCTTTCATTATTCCTTCACCGGCCTGTAAACCTGGTACTTTCCCTTGATGATCGTCTTCAGATCAAGACCGCTCAGGCCAACCTTTCGGCCCGACGTTCCCGTATTCTGGTGCGCCAGCACAAATACTCCTTTCGATTTAACATCGTGGATCACTGCCGTGTGATGTCCCATGGTCTCCGTATATACCGCCAGTCCCACCGTGTATTTGATGTATACGCCCTCAAACTGAATCAGATCGCCGGGATATATGCAATCCTTTTCCGGATCGACCAGCCTGCCAAAGCCGTACTCCTTATCCCATGAAGCGCCGGTCTCATTGAGCACGAGTGCTGCCAGATCCCAGCATTCACCCCTGTCGACTGTTTTACCGATCTGCTGGTCTACCAGTTTGATGATCCTGCGGTTCAACTCCGGAATAGTGTCACATTCCGGTGGAAATAAATGGATGGATACCCCTGCATGATGATCTACCCGAAGCATGGGGACAAAATCCGCAGGATGCAGCATTAAAAATAATGGAATGACAAGGAATATCCTGCTCATTTAGATCTTAACGATCTTGCTGACAACGACCTGTTTGTCAAAAGTGAACCGGAGATAATAGATTCCGGGTTTCAACCCAAGAACCGATGCATTGATAACACCGGTGTGCAAGCCTTCAGACTGCACCTGCAACTTTTCGACTTTCAGGTTGAACCGGCCAGACATGTCGTATAACACCACTGTGACAGGCACCTGTTTCCTCAGGAAATAATTGTATGTAACCTGTTCTGTGAATGGATTCGGGAATACAATGACGGAATTTTCCCCGGTTTCAACCTCGGTCTTCGGGTCGGGAACCACTGCCAGTGCGCCATACGACTGCTGCGTAAGGTTGACCCAGGCAATCCTGGTTACAACCGGCTGATTCGCTCCGGAGATGTTCTCCATGGTACTTAACATTAGAACAGGATACCGGCATCCGGGCGCATACCATGAATATTTTGTCAGGGTTGACTGAATTGACCCGCAAACACTGGTCTGAATAGATTGCTTGACGGTCTTCACACGCAACGTGTTTTTCAGGATCCTGTCCGGCAGGATCAGGGTTCCGGATGCATCAGCAGTCGAGGTATTCACCCCCGTAAGATCAATCCTGCTCGTTTCGCCAAACCAGGCCGTGCCGGCGTATGTATCGCTGAACTTCTGTCCGTATGAGAACGGATAGGTCATTTTCAGGATCGGGTCAGAATAGGCAAGCGTCAGATTTTTGCTTTTATTCACATACCCTGTTTCTTCCAAAGAAACCGGACTTGAATTGTAACTGTAGTCATACCCGTCTTCACTCAGAACTATATTTTTTTTATTCACACCTGCATTTTTCAGTGTTGCATCTTCTCTCACTCCGCAAAAATTATTTTTTCCGGTGAACTGGATCCCTGAAAAATCCCAGACCATGTTCTCGCCCGGGTTGCCCGGATCGACATAATTGATATCGCGGGTGCGGGATGAATCGCCCGGCATAAGGCCGTTATTGACAAAGGTAAGTGCAGTCTGCCCGCACAGATTCGCCACAAACATTGAAAATAAAAAGAGGGTATATAACTTTTTCATATGGTTTTATTTTTTACAAATATAACAATATATAAATCGGCGACATGAAATTGAAATGTTAAATTTATGTGAAAAGCAACACTTAACTACAAAGATAAATTAATGCACGGAACAATCGGTTTTTCTTTAAATTTGGAAACAAATACCTGAAATTTTATCGCAGTCCATCTCACATATCTTAAAACGCAATTCCAATGAAATATATAGGAGCCCATGTCAGTGCCTCTGGTGGCGTGGAGAACGCACCCTTGAATGCCTCTGAATTAGGCGCACGAGCTTTTGCACTGTTTACCAAAAACCAGCGACAGTGGAAATCATCTCCGCTCACAAAAAGCAGCATCAAACTCTTCAGGGATAATTGTGAAAAGTTTGATTTTCAGCCATTTCAAATATTGCCTCATGACAGTTACCTGATCAACCTCGGGCACCCTGAACAGGAAGGCCTGGAGAAATCGCGGGAAGCATTCCTGGATGAGATGCAGCGGTGTGAGCAGCTGGGTCTAGACAGGCTAAACTTTCACCCGGGAAGTTCCCTGGGCAAGATCACCGATGAGGAATGCCTGCTTCGGATTGCAGAATCATTAAACATAACCCTGGATAAAACAAAAGGTGTAACAGCGGTTATCGAAAACACCGCGGGGCAGGGAAGCAACCTCGGCTTCAAATTTGAGCAGATCAGGCATATCATCGACCACGTGGAGGACAAAAGCCGGGTCGGCGTGTGCATCGACACCTGCCACTCTTTTGCCGCAGGGTATGATCTATCGACGGAGGCTTCATTTAACAGCACTTTCCGGCATTTCGACGAAGTGGTCGGACATGGATACCTGAAAGGGATGCACATCAACGATTCGAAAAAAGGACTCGGCAGCCGGGTCGACCGTCACGACAGCCTTGGGAAAGGCACACTTGGGATTGAGGTCTTCAAATGGCTCATGCATGATCCCCGGTTCGACAACATGCCCCTGATCCTTGAAACACCTGATGATACCATCTGGAAGGAAGAGATAAAACTGCTGTATTCTTTCTGACGGCAGTTATTTATACTGAATCTTGTCAGGTTTGCAATTGCAAAGCTGCTTAGATTCAGTGATGCTGAGCGTTTGAGATTACGAATTTTTGCAATCTCAAACAGTCGAAGTATATTTAAGGGTTTGCCACAGTTTGTCTGACAATTCCCAAAGATGTTTGCCGTTATCCGGATCGGATGCTTTCTCATCGATCTCTTTCCTGCTCATCAGGAAAAGGTAATCAAATGCCTTGCCATGAAAATCCTTCGATGCAGCGAGGTATACCACCGGCACGGCAGCTTTTGCGGGTGATTTAAAAAAGATCCCGAAGACAAGCTTCAACAGCGGGATGAATACTTTTGGAGCTTCCCGTGCGATGTTGGAGTTAACCGGTCCGGGGCACATCGAAAAAACAGAAAAGTTCAGCTGCCCTTCCGGGTTAAGCCTGCGGGAAAGCTCCGACGAAAATGTCGTCAGCAGCAGTTTGTAATAGCCATATAATTCAATTGACTTCCCGATTTTATAGTCGCGGTATTTCCCGAACTCCTCCCACTCGAATTTTTCAGGATTCCGGTGGCTTTCGGATGCGACAAAAATAATTCGCGGGATTTCAGATTTCTCATCCCGAATCCCGTATCCCGCATCTCTGAAGCAATGGTCCTCAATCAACATATTCACAAAGATGAATTTCGAAAAATAATTGACCATGAACATATCTTCCAGTCCCTGCGGGGTTTTCCTGCTTTCCTTCGGAACGATGCCGGCATTGCACACAAGGATGTCGATCCCGCCACCTGCCTTTTCTTCAAAAAAAGAGGAGGAGCGAAGATCCGCAACAAGTTGTTTGATCGACAGCACATCAGAAAAATCCACATGAAGCATGTGAATATCACGGTTGCCGGAAAGTTTTTTCACCTCCTCCCCTTTTCCGGGGATTCCGCTCCTGCAAGCCATGATCACCTTAGCCCCCCTTCGCGCAACATCAACGGCGATGGCAAACCCCAACCCGGAACTGGCGCCGTCGACAAGGACGGTTTTACCTTCGAGCCGGTCTGCCGGCTTCAGCTCGCCTGCAGGGATCTGTTTGCGAAAAAGGTCGCCGATGCCTGTGAGTGTGGCAGTGACAGGGTTGTTATATTTCTTTTGCCTGGTTGTTGTCATAATGTGCCTTGAAAAAATTCCTGTATGTTTTTGTCTGTGCTTCAATATCTGGCGGAGTCAGCCCGAAATCTGCCAGTGAATACTGGTGAACTCCATGCTTCTGATGCGGATGTTCCGTTTCATGCTTCTTAAAGCGATGCATGAGTTCCGGCGTCAGACCACCGTTGAGACTGTATATTTTTGCAAGTTCTCCGGAAGAATCTGTTATGAATTTTTTATAATGGATATCTGTAAATCTTTCGTCATTCCCGGGTTTAAGGCGATATTCAAGTGCCTTCTCCGTCATGTGGCCTATTTTCCGAACCCAATGATCAGCCACAAGCCGTTCGTCGGAATGATTACTGAAAATCATCCGGTTATAGTTGACCATGCTTAAAAATGATGGGACAGATTCCTGCAGATCCCGGTGCGGCCAGATGAAATGCACATTTCCGAAATGCTTTTCCAGGAGGTCAGGAAATTCAAGGTGATGCGGGGATTTGAGCACCCAGCGTTTTGCCGGCCTGATCCATTGCAGAAATTTCAGCAACTTCACGGCATATGCATAAGCCGGCGACTGGTCAGTTTTCTCAAGCCACGCCGAATAGGACGGCAGGTGCATCATGGCTTCGGGCGTTGTGCTCATAAAACTCACATCGAGCATCAGGATATCTTCTTCCGGCTGCATGGCGTCGATCGGATGAATGGCGAAAAAACCAGGTGACATCAGCTTCAGCGCTTTGACTGAGGTTTTTGCGATAGAGATACGTTTGTCGTCGGGATGGGGATAAACGGGGCTACCGTGTGATCCGGAAGCGATGTGGCTCTCAGACAAATCGTACAATGCAAGGTTAAGAGGCACGGGGTTTATCACCTCCCAGCTTGGGATAAAGCGATGATCCGGATCTTCGGCAAGGAGCCGTTGCAATTTGGTGGTGCCGGTTCGCTGCAGTCCTACAATGACCCATGCCGGATAGAGTTCCTGTTCGAGGATCTGCGGATATTTTTTGAAGAAATATTCAGCCCTCAGACGAATGCTCAGCAAACTGACAAACCGTTCGCGTGTGATCAGGCGCCCTGCCGGGTGAAGGTTCGCCTCCTCATGAACCGCCTGCAGCAATCGTACCAGGGGCTCGTCATTGAAATCGGTTCCAAGATCGTTCAAACCGGTGACTTTTCGTGCGCGCCGGATAAGATTATCCTTGTCAAGATTTATCTGCGTGCCGATGAAATAGCTTTCCTTCCAGCATGTGTTCAGCATCCTGAACCATAACGGGCTTTGATTGAAATTTCCCATAAACCGATTTTAGGAATTGTGTTTAATCACAGAACAGGACGGTTCAACCGCTACAGCTCCCTTTTCAAGGCGATACCACCGCCAGAGCATGGTCCCTTCGTTGTGCCCGCAGGTGTTGATCCAGTTTGGTGTTCCCGGATCCCTGTGGGCAATTGTCACACACACCGAACCATCCGGCTCATATCTCGCGGATGCCTTGTTGATACAAATCGTAAAATACCTGTAATCAAGTGATTCCATCCAGTAATTGTTCAGTTGAAAATTCCATGAATCGCAAACAGGCGGCATTACTTTGATCACCAGGGATTCATCATCCGCCAGTTTCCAATGGCTGTGGTAATATATGATGTTGTTGTCGCCGCCTGCAGCATTCGAGATTTCAGGACTGAAAAGCGGAAGCTTGTTGGTGTGCTTTTGAAAACCGCCGGCCCATTTGGCAAACATCATGGAGGCGCCTGCTACGAACATTGACGCGGTTTTCAGGCCTTCATCGATCATGGCGGGGGTGATCGCACCCGGGGCGGTGGAGCCGTCAAGATTCTCGATGGTGATTTCTGCCGGGGATTCGGTAAAACGGTTCAGAAAAGTCTGGCGAACCATCAGCATGGTTGTTCCGGGTTCAATTTTCAGCCAGTTTATTCCTGCAGGGGTTTTGCTCAGGATGATTTCAAAGCTGCCATCATCGTCTATTTTCAAGTCGCTGTGTTCGAGGGAATCACAGGGCGCGATCCCGCCCGTGGTTCCATAATTGCCATTCTGGGTGAAAAAACCGATGTAATGAACCGAATTTCGCTTCCCACTCACCCTGTATTCATAATCCCCGCTGATCTGGGCATTGAAATAATAATTGTCGGGATTGTCGGCGCCAAGTTTTACGGTTTCATGGGCCATCCTGCGAAGCACCGGGAAGGCGGGATCGCAATACTCCACAAAAGCCTCCAGTCCGCCCCGCGTGAGCCTCGACAGGTAGCGAAGACCTTCCGCCTGGTTGAATGCATCGCGCGGTGCGCCTGGATACATCAGCGAAGCGCCGGCAGATTTGAGGTTGTCGCAGAATTCCTCCCATGCTTTTCCCGAAACAACCCGTTCGGTATGAATATCGGCTTCGGTTTTCCCGCGCAACTTCAGTTCAATTCTCCGGAATGTTTTCAAAACCCGTAAAAACAGAAACAACAGCTTCCTCATGTTGAAAATAATTAGCTATAATTGCAGAGCCGGCAAAGATAGAAAAATCATGACAACACTCGGGGAACGATATGGTAATTGGGCATTAATTGCCGGTGCCGCTGAAGGCATCGGTGAAGGCTTCAGCACGGCATTGGCTTCACAGGGCTGCAACATCATCCTGGTGGACCACAATGCGACTGCGATGCACGAACTTGCATTAAAACTTCACGAAATGCACCACGTCGAAGTTCTGGAAGTGCACGTCGACCTGGCTCTCCCCGATGCCACGGAAAAATGCATGATGGCAGCTTCTGCGAAAAATTGCCGCCTGCTGGTTTATGTGGCCGCAACCAGCAAAGTTTCAAGGTTTACCCGCCTTACTCCTGCAGAACTCGACGGATTCCTGGCGGTGAACACACGCACGCTTTTACACCTGGTCCATGCCTTTTCCAACAACCTAATTGTCAACAAAAATACCGGGGGTATCATCCTGGTTTCATCACTGGCCGGTTTGATCGGACCGCAATTTGTCGCGACGTATGCGGCAACCAAAGCATTCAGCATTCAACTCACGGAGGCACTTCACGAAGAATTGAAGGATCATGGAATTGACATCAGTGTTTGCTGCTCGGGAACGGTTTCGACACCTGCCTATTGGAGAAGCAAGCCAAGTTTCGAAAAGATGAAGCCGCCTGTCATGCAATCCGTTGATGTTGCGGCATACGCCATTAAAAACCTTGGAAAAAAAACGATCTGCATCCCCGGACTGACAAACCGGTTACAATATTTCTTCCTCATGAACATGATCCCGCGACGGCTTGCAAGCCGGCTGGTGAACGACGCCATGAAAAAAATGTATACGGAGTGTGTTGATTAACCAAATATTTTTGTATATTTGTGGTTAATATTTGATTGAAACTATTGACATGATCCGGCGGCATATTCTCAAATCTTTAATTGACCACCTGAAGGAACCGGAAATCACCGTAATTACCGGTCCACGGCAGGTCGGGAAAACTACCCTGATGCACCTGATGGCAGAAAAACTTGCCGCTGACGGGATGGTTACCATGTTTCTTCATCTTGACAATGAAGCCGACAACCAGGTGATGGCCACCCAGGCATCCCTGCTGCAGCATATTCAGTCTGTAGCAGGCGACCGCAAAGCGTTTGTGTTCATCGATGAAATACAACTCAGGGAAAACGCCGGTCTGTTTATGAAAGGCCTGTATGACATGCGTCTTCCGGTTAAATTCATCCTTTCGGGTTCCGGAAGCATGGAACTTCGCGCAAGCATACAGGAATCGATGGCCGGAAGAAAGCGTGTTTTCGAAGTGATGCCCGTTGATTTTTTCGAATTTGCCGATTTCCGGTCAAACTATCAGCATACCGGGCACCTGGGTTCTTATCTAATGAGTGATTTTAATGCAGCTCTTACGCTGCTGAACGAGTACCTCAATTTCGGCGGTTATCCCAGGGTGATCATGGCTCCAACCCTTCATGAAAAGCTGGATGTAATCAACGAAATCTATCAATCCTATATGACACGGGATATCCAGGTGCTGCTCAAAGGGCATGGCCCCGAAATCTACAGCCGCATGATTTGCCTGCTGGCTGCACAAACCGGGGGGATGGTCAACCTTTCCACCCTGTCGAACGAAACACGAGCAGCACTCCCCACAATCCAGAAGTATCTCTGGTATGCCGAACGTACCTGGTTTCTCAAAATGCTTCCGCCGTTGCACGGGAACAAAATAAAAGAGATCACCAAATCGCCGGTTGTCTACTTCGTCGATCACGGGATGCGGAACTTTTCGATCAGGATGTTCGGCAATATCCACAACCACCGCGATCATGGCTTTGTTTTTCAAAACCTGGTCTGTACCCTTCTGCTCGATACGCTTCAGCGCCACATCTACGATCTTCACTTCTGGCGCACCATCAACAAGGCAGAGGTCGATTTTGTAATAGAACGATACGAAAATCCTTTGCCGGTCGAGGTCAAATACTCATCCCTGAAAAAACCCGAAATTACCCGGTCGCTGCGGAGTTTCATCGATCATTACGAGCCAACCGATGCATGGGTGATCAATCTTTCCTTCAATGGTAAAATGCTTATCGGGAAAACGACGGTACACTTTATTCCATTTTTCCGGCTCCAGCCCTTCCTTGAAGATCTTCGCACCGAACCCGAAAGGCTCTTCCAGGTCTCTGAAAAAGAGGTTGTTTACCGGCTGATGCAACCGCCGGCAGCCGGCCGGCTCAAAAAGAAGAACCTCTACAGTAAAGGGGCGAAAGATTAGAACCCGTGCATGAAAATTGGTGCGACTACATTATACTTCGGCTACTTGAGTTTGCAAAGAAAAGCAGACTCAAACGCTCAGTATAACTGAATCTAAGCAGCTTTGCGATTGCAAACCTGCCAAGATTCAGTATAATTGAGGCTGCCTGTTGCATTCAGCTCCTGCATGTATTATCTTTATGGGAAATTTATTTCCTGTTGTACCCCGTCTTTTATAACCGTTACTGCTATGAATCGCATTTACAAAACCACAATCATCATGTTTGTTGCCATGATGGCTGCCATATCCGTCGCCGGTTATGGACAGCAAACGCAAAAGGATAATCGTTTTTACACCCTTTACCCTCCGCTCGGTTTCGGAGGCACCGCTGTGGAATGCAACAGTTACCTCTACTGGCAGAAACCCCAGCTACCCAACGGAACCACCCCGGCGGGACTGCTGGGGTATTACGTTTATCGCGATGGAATCATGATCTTTTATGTCAACAGCGGGGAAATACTGTCATATTACGATTACAGCATGGAATATGGAACGTACAACTACACCATCACCGCAAATTACGATTTAACCTCGTATGGCATTCCGGGTCAGTTCGGTGAATCATCACCGGCCGGTCCTGTCACGATATTTCTGAACTGTGATCCTCCCCTGCCGTTTTATGAGCCATGGGATGCAGGTTCGTTCACATTTCAAAACTGGCAGTTTATTCCGGCACAAGGAAACTGGGCCATGAATACCTCGCTGGGCAACCCGCTACCCACCGCTCTTTTCAGCGGATCACCTGCAGTTCAGAATTACGATGTAACCCTGAAAAGCATATCACTTCCATGCTCCCCCTGGGTTTGCGCCAATATCTACCTTGAGTTTGACTACAAACTCTCCGATATTTCCGCAGGTGGAACTGAAAAACTGATCGCAGAATATTTAATTGACAACACATGGTTCACTGCCGCGGAATTCAAGAACGAAGGATCCACCGGCTGGATCCATCAGAAAATTGACATTTCACAGGTTTGCGGGAAAAGATGCAGGCTCGGATTTAACGTGACCGGGGCAAACAGCGCCAATATTTCCAGCTGGGCTGTTGACAACATACGGTTATCAGCGGTTTGCAAAGGTCCTTCGGATTGTAGTTATACAAAAAGCGGCAATGTCGTCAGCTTAACCTGGCAACCCCCGGCATGCGATAGTCTCGGGAATTTAGCCGGGTATAATGTATACAGGACTGACGAATCCGGCGCCCCCCCCTTCAACAAAATAAATGCCTCCCCGATAACCGGCCTGGAATATCATGATGTATACCCGTCTACGCTCTCCGGCGGACATTTCAGGTATGTCATCACGGATATTCAAAGAGATCCTGCTGACAATACCATTTTGTGTGAAGCCCCCTGCGACACGCTGGTCGTTGATTATATCAGCGGAACTGGCATCAAAGGGATTTCAGGATTGGTCATCCGCAGCAATTACGCATCAGAAAGCCTCACGGTGCAAAGCGACAGCCCTGTGGAATCATGCGAAATGCTCACCTGTCTTGGCCAGTATCTCTTTTCCGTAAAGGCAGGAAATCAGAGAGAATTCAGCATCCCGTTGTCCGGCCTTGCCGGCGGTATCTACCTGGTAAAAATAAAAAATGCATCAGGGAGTTTCGTGAAGAAAATCTCCGTGATGCATTAGTAACTTAAAAATAATTTCGTAGCCAAAAATGGCAAAATATTTGGGTTAAAC
>JBAXDH010000132.1:0-10271 GCA_037141055.1 bacterium
ATTTATACAAGGGAGAAAGGGAATATCGAAAAAATAATTATCAGGGATTCCGTCATCCAGTCATTTGATAATATCCTGCCTGCCATTAATCTTTCCGGTGGAAAGGTTGAAATGGAACGTTCCACCGTATTCGGATCCATGGAAGTCCACCGGTTGTATGCATCGGATTCCATAATTACTGGGTCCGTTGATGTTTTGGATACGCAGAACAGCTGTTTCCGGTTCAGTTCAGCAAAAACAAACGGGAGCAGGCTCCCCAAACCATATGAGTCGCATCTCCACTCCGGGGATACAAACCACTGGTTCACTTCCGACCGGTTCGGGCATCCCTGTTTTGCTCAGTTAACGGAATCTGCCCCTGTTGAAATTACCAGGGGCGCGGAAAACGGATCTGAAATGGGGGCATTCTGCAGCCTGATGAATCCCGTCAAACTTGACAGCCTTAAAATAAAAATAGAAGAGTACATGCCTTTCGGATTGATTCCAATCTATATCAATCAAACGTAAAAACCTCGGTTAACATGGGAAATTCAGATATTTCACGCAATGCCTTTGATCCTGCAAAACACTACTCAAGCGTCAGGATGCAGCAGGGACGGGTCATGGTCGACGATGACTGGAATGAAAATGAGCGGATCAGGATGGATCAGCAGATCAAAATCAATCAGGATGTTATTGGAGATCATGGTACACCCGATGATGGATTCAAAATTTCCTTTGAGGGAGAAACAGAGAATAAGAAGAACTTAGATGATTGGGATTTTAGAATCCAAAAGGGGACCTATTATGTTGAGGGATTAAGAGTAATCCTTGAGGATTGCGAGACATACCTGGCACAAAATGACTGGTTAACCCTTAGTAATGATGATGATAATCTTCATAAGTTATCTGACAAGATTGACAGCCACACTGATTTCGTTTACCTTGAAGCATGGCAGCAACCTGTTACCGCCGTCGAAGACGGGGAACTCATTGAAGAAGCCCTCGGAGGTTCTGATACCTCAACCAGAATGCGTATTATGCATCGTGTCAGGATAAAGAAGAATATTAAGGATAATGAAATTGATTGTCATAAGCAAATATCCGAAGTTAAATCTCAAACTGGTCAAAACCTGATTGTCGGATTCTCTGAAGAACAAAATCTGTATGACCTCTGTTCGCCTTCCGTCCAGGCAGGATACCTTGGTGCAGAGAACCAGGCCATCAGGGTCCAGATTACTGGTTATAAGAAATTTATCTGGGGGTTTAACAATGCTTCCCCTTTATACAAGGTAAATTTGCCCCTTAGGCAGGATGATTCTGGTAATACATATGAAATTGAAATGATAACCCAGCCCAGGGACGTATATCATCGACCAGGGAAAGGACAGATTGTTGAATTGCTGGCAGGATCTGTTGTATTACCCCATGGTCAGAGAATAGCCGATACAATAGGACTTCTGGGCAGAGTTGAGGAAAATTACAATCCTGGTTCACGGACATTAAAGATCACGATTAAGGATTTTGATTCAAAATATTTTAACGAATGGACCTGGGACGAGCAGGGGACATTAATATTTAACAGATCACCAGAACATTGCTTTCTTCGTGTTTGGGACATGGGATCTTATATTCCGGAAGGATGTGAGATAAATTTGGATTCAATCACGAACACCGCCATATTAGGACATTCAGGAATAAAAATTGAATTTTCAGGTGATAATTACAAACCGGGGGATTACTGGATCATCGCTGCACGCCCCCAAACCCCGGACAAATTGGTTCCTTGGGAATTACAAAAAGGAGGCATGCCGCCCCACGGAATAAAAAGATATTTTGCCCCGCTGGCTTTCGTAAGGTGGACGAATGAAAGTAATACCATCAACGGTGAGTTGATCCATGACTGCCGTAAGACCTTCCGCCCGCTTACGGAACTTAGAGGCTGCTGCACGTTCATGGTAGGTGACGGCAAACAGAGTAACGGATATTTTAACAGTATTGAGGACGCTCTGATCAATCTTCCGGACGACGGTGGAAAGATATGTCTTCTGCCCGGGGTACACTTTGCCAATGTTGAAATCAATAAAAAATCCAATATCTGGATCATGGGGTGCGGGGAAAAGACCATTGTCAGTTCGGCTCTCCCGTTGACTGAAAACAGCAATATCCCGGATCCGGTTTTTCTTATCCGCAATTCTGAAAATATCAGGATCACCGATATGACCATATCCGCTTTATTTGGCACGGCAATCCGGCTTGAAGATAAATCTGATCCAAATGACCCGGCGCTTACCGCTTCCCAGGACATTTTTATTTGTGACACTGATATATCTGCCCTTGAGTATGGCATCAGGATCAAAGTCAATAACACGCTTGCCGGAAACAACAATATTGAGATCCGGAATAACAAAATAAATTTGCTCGATGATGATTTGGGGAAATCAGCCATTTGCTGCCTGGCCGATCATGTATTAATCGAAGGCAATAGGGTTACAATAGTAAAGGAGGATGCCGGACATGTTGCATCCGGATTGCCTGAGAATACCCTGACGGCTGTATTTGACCGATGTAATAAGTTGAAAAGATTATCGGAACGAAATTTCAATTTTGGGCTCATGGTTGTAGAAGTCCGCAAACAGGGCAACAAGGTTGAATACCAGAAAACCTGGGCGGAATTTAAAGCACTGGGAGGCATCCAGATCGAAAGCGGTTCTGAATCTGTTAAAATAACAGGAAATGAGATCATCGGGGGGAAAGGAAATGGGATTACACTAGGAAGCTACTTCGACACTTCGGATCTTTTGGATAATCGTGACAACGCAGCCTATTATTCAAACGCTGCAGGCAGGATAACCCACTCGGGTGCAAATGATTCTATCTCGGGTATTGTAATTGAGCAAAACAGAATCTCCAGCATGGGAGGAAATGGAATTGCAAGTGCTGTTTTTCATAACGTTTTTGATTATTTAAATAAAAAAGGTCATGATATCAATCCGGAGGATATCCTGGAGATAATACTAATGGGTCGGGTCGAAAATTTGACAATTTACCGTAATTCCATTATTTGCTGTGCTCAGGAATTTGCAACTGAACCTGGACTTAATCAGTTCGGATTTGGTGGTATTGTCCTCGGGGACTGTGAGAATGTCATGATTGCTGAAAATAGTATTGAAGATAATGGACTTAACTACTTATATCCTATTTGTGGCATATACATATACCTGGGAGAGAAAATAGAAATTACGCACAATCGGATATTAAATAATGGCAAATGGGATGATAAAGCTAAAATTGCGGATTTAAAAAAAGGTATTCGGAGTGGGATAAATATTGAATTGTGTAACAAAATACAAGATATTCTAAATCCGGACGGCATTCCAGCCGTTAAAATTCATGATAACATCATTACCCAGCCATATGGACAGGCGGTTTATATGAAAGCCCTCGGTCCGGTAAGTGTCGTCGGGAACCAGTTAACAACGCAAAATGCAGATTTTTTTATAAATCCAATTTCAGCAATTGCAGGAACAGTATTTATTCTTAACCTGGGGATTTCAAAAGATTACATTAATAAATATAATGAGGATACTGACTCTAATGATACAACCAAGAAGTTTATAGGTGCATTTCTCAATCTATTCTCTTTTTTACCAAACGGAAACATTCTTTTTGCAAACAACCAGGTGACCCTTGACCTGAGAAAAATGTATCCACTTGGTAAAATAGCCAGTTCCCAGTTTGTTGTCTCTCTGGACGATGTTTCCTATAATGGTAATCAATCTGAGATAGCTTCATTTATTGATCTTTTCACAATCGAGAATAATGTTGAAAGGATAAAAACTAATGTTGCAATCCTGGCAAGTACGATACGAGCGAATAATAATCGTTTTCAGGAAAGTAAAAAGATAACGGATGTTTCATTGTTATCTTATGGTTTATTATTGAATTCTGCAGTTTCCAACCAATCATCACATTGTATAATTGTATTACCAATGGACCACAATAGTAGATTTGTGGATCAATTTAATATAACCCTTTTTAGTCCCCAACATTATCATAATTGTGAAACTTTTAGAAAAGAACTTAATGATAAACTAAAACAGCTACAACTAATTTCATTTTTAACCCTCTGAACTTTTAAAATAAAAAAATTATTAGCAATGACACTTATGAAAATAAACCAGGATGACGCAAACGAAGAAATTGCGGGTGCTTTCAGTAAGGTAATCCAGCAACGGGCTGAAGGCCTTGAGCAGTTAAGGTCTCTCCAGGATGTTAAAGATAAACTGCTGATCCGGGAGCAGGAAAGGCTTACCCAAAAATATGGTAGTGCTCATCCGCGTGTTCAAAAGATTTCGAACCGAATATCGCATAACAAGGAATTTGTCAAAGCGCTCGACATTGAACTGGACCGTACTAAAATTAAAGTAGCTGAGGTGGATTCAACTTCCTGGATGGTTCATGGCCGTGTGCTGAATGAACAATACAGGGGAATACCGAATCTGACCATTGCACTATATGACGAGAAAGGAAAATGGATGCGGGCCCTTAATTTTTCGTGTACCAGTTTACAGGGTTATTTTTCCATTATCTATCCGGCAGTTGGTAAAGAGTCAGAGATCCCGGCAGATCAAAAGTTATTCATAGTCGTTTCGGACAAGGAGAAGAAAATTATCCACCGGGCTACAGAACCTCTTTATATAAAAACAGGAACAGTTGATTACAGGGAAATCATTATTTCCGCGAAGAACGGGACATGTGAGCCACCTGAGTCTGAGCCCCAACCCGAACACGAAACTGGTCCCGGACCAGCACCGGAAGAACCAAAATTGCCCCCGGATGCCTGGGTGGCAAGGGGAAAAGTAACGGATGAGCAAAATAATGGCCTTAAGGGTCTGACAATAAGCTTGTACGATAAAGACCTCTTGTTTGACGATGTCCTCGGAACTACGACCACAAATGAAAACGGGAATTTTGAGATCATATACAGAACTGAGGCTTTTAAAGGGCTTTTTGACAAGAAACCGGATATTTATTTAAAGGTACTGGATAACCGGGGTACAGTATTATATACATCCAAAAAGAAGGTTCGTCCTGAAGCAGGACGTGATGAATTTTTTTCAGTTATGATATAAACCTGTTACTGGTAAAACAAACGGATGAACCACCTTTAAACCGTGCCGCAGGATTGCGCAAGGCCACCAGCATTACACAATTCTGTTTTTCTTAATGTGTAAAGGTTATTTTGGAATTGTAAACATAAAAACACTTCCTGCACCGGGCGTTGATTCCACCCATATCTTACCGCTATGCATTTCCACTATTTTTTTACAGTGCGCCAGCCCGATTCCTGTTCCTTCAAATTCGTTGCGGTTATGTAACCGCTGAAAGATGATGAAAATCTTGTCTTTGTATTTTTCATCAATGCCGATGCCATTGTCCTTTATGGAAAAGAGCCAATTTTTTTCGTGGCTTTCGGCCGAAATACTGATTTCCGGAGTTATGCCCTTTATTTGGTACTTGATCGCATTGCCAACCAGGTTTTGGAACAGTAATCTCAGTTCTGTTTCATATCCATTTAAGGTTGGCAGCATTTGAACAGTTAATTTCGCATCGCTTCCTTTGATTGAATCATCCAAATCACCAAGAACGGCATTCACAATTTTATTGCAATCAACGATGGTCTTTATACTCTCTTTCCCCAATAAGGAATAATCAAGTAGATCCGTTACCAAAACTTTCATCCTCATTGCAGCCCTGGAAATAAATTCAATGTATTGTTCGCCATCTTCGTCAAGCCTGCCTGCATATTTTTCATTAAAAAGTTGTGTGAATTGAGTAAGCGTGCGCAAAGGCTCCCGGAGATCATGGTTGGAAACATATGAAAACTGTTCTAATTCACTCAAACGAAATTTGAGTTCATTATTTGCGGTTTCGAGTTGTTCGGTCCGTTCAGCAACACGTTTTTCCAGGGTTTCATTTAACAGGAAGATTATGTTTTCGGCTGATTTGCGTTCGGTAATGTCAAGCGTCGAGCCGACATACCTGACGAGTTTGCCGTTCTGGTCGAAATACGGCTGTGCACGGTCATACACCCACCGCAGGCTGCCATCGGGCCGCACGATCCTGTGTTCAAGCTCGTAAACGGTGCCACTCTGAATGGCGGCTGTGAAGGTCTGGTGGAGCAGGGCTGCATCGTCAGGATGTATACTCTTTGCGAGCATGACGTCATACGCGGGCGAAGGCCCCGCAGGATCATACCCGTAAATGCAGAATTCCTCTTCTGACCAAATTGTTGTATTGGTATCGGCCAGGTACTCAAATGTGCCCATGTGCGCAATCTTCTGGCCCTCAGACATGAGGGATTCCATTTTCTTTATCTCCTCCTCAGCATGATGTTGTTCGGTAATATCCCGGATAATTTTTGAAGTGCCAACAACATTTCCATTCCAGTCTTTCAAAGGAGAAACCGTATGTGAAACGTGAAACCGTTCGCCACTTTTTTTCATGCGTATTGTTTGGTAATGATGAATGATTTCACCTTTCTTTATCTTGTCAAGAATATTATTATCTTCATTGATGTATTCCGGTGGAATTATCATGGAAATATATTCGCCAATTGCCTCTTCGGAAGTGTAACCAAACATTTTCTCGGCTGCATTGTTCCAACTTTTGATTGTTCCATCCAGCGATTTACTTACAATTGCATCTTCCGACGATTCCACGATGGAAGCCAGATGCCGCGAAGACTCATACAGAATTGCAAGTTCCTCATTCAAATTGTTTAATTCGGCTGTTCGCTGCTTCACTTTGTCTTCGAGCTCAATGTTAATCCCGGCAAGCTGATTATTTTTGAGCTCAATTTCCTTGTTTTGACTTTCGATGCTTTGGTAGACAATTTTTAATTCAGCAAGGGTTTGTATCAATATTTGTTCGTCAGCAATAACTTTTGCTGTTCCATCTTTTTTCAAAATAAGATTTGCTTCGCTAACAAAGGTTTTTATTGGGCGGGCTATGCTTCTCGGAATGAACCAGATGAAGAAAACAACCAGGATGCAGGAAATTAAAAGCAGGATAACGGATGTGATTATTGAATTTTCTTCGGCTTTGACAACTTCTTTGAAAGTATTATCGGCTTTTTTTTCTGCAAAATCGGAGATTATATTGAGCAAATAAACCAGGCTGTTGAATTTTACGATGATATTCTGTTCTATAAGGATTTGAAGGCTGTCGGTTTTGTTATCCTTTTTTAGCTGATAGAGTTTGTTGCAGGTGATTTTCCATGCATTGTAGGTGGCAAATGCACTGTCAACCGTGGCTTTCCTGCCGAGGTATTTCAGATGAACAATTCTGAACCCTTCCTGTATTCCTTTATTTTTAACATCTATTTCGGCTTTCAGGCTGTCGAGCTGGCGGTCGTTATCGGTCAGTCTGATATTCCTGGCAAGGTCTTCATTCAGGTAAATTTCGGTTTTCATTTCCCTTATTGCGTTGCTCACCTTGTATGGATGCTCGTAAAGGGTCCGTGTATGCTCGCTAATGGTGTTCAGTTGCCAGAAAAAGTAAATTATACCTAACATCATGAATAAAAACATGATGATAAAGGCAATATGGATCTTGGCCTGAATATTAAGCTTTTTCATACCACCTGCAGTTTAACTGTCTTCTATTGACTGATATCATTTTTCGCTCGCGCGGTTGGCTTAGCGGGGGGGGGGTATATGGCTGATAATGTGCTATTTGTGGATTTTTTGGATTTTTGTTTCCTGGTGTTCATGCGGAAAGGATTGAGATTTTACACTGCCTGATATGTTACCGTATGGTAAAGGTAAGAAATAAATCAGAGTTTTGGATAGGAAATTTTTGTTGTGGATTAAAATACTTGCGGTTTATCAATTAGATCGTCAAATCCTGTAAGGGAAGCCACTACATGATAATCAGCGGTTCCATTACAATACATTAAGGTAACCACCTACTGTAATAAGCAGTTTTTGTTGATATATTTGTTGTTGGCTCAGGTTTAAAATCATTGGGAAAAAATAGCCCTCCCCAACAAGGGCTTTACCCCGGGAACGACAGACTTGCAGTTTGGTTTTTCCCGGGGTTCTTTTCATCTGACAGTTAAATTTCATTATTAAATAATCCAACCCATGAAAAAATTAATCCTTGTTACCGTTTGTGCAGCCTTTTTGATCTCCGGTATCGGATTTTCGCAAACAGCTGCACCAAAAGAGTACAAAACCGGAACCGGAAAGATCATCACGGTGACCGAGACCCATCCCACAGGGGCCAGCCTGAGCAACATCAGTGTTGCTTTTAAGGGAAAGCCTGCTTCCGCCGTGCAGTTTACCGATGTTGATCCGATTAACAAGGTGCTGACGGGTGATCTTGATGCAAATGGTTTTGACGAGATCTACATCATTACCCTCAACGCCGGATCTGGCAGTTACGGGAACGTAATCGGGCTCGCCTCCCTTGCCGACAAATCTTTGTCTCCAATTTACATCCCGCCTGTTGAAGAGAAAGACATGAAAAAGGGAGGGAACTTTGAAGGCTATACCGGCCACGATGAATATGAGATCATTGAGAACTCCCTCGCCAGGAGGTTTCCCATCAAAGGCACCGGTGTGACGAAACGCAGCATCAACTACAAGATGAAGGCCGGCGAAGCAGGATTCGTGCTGTACATTAAAAATTCAACCGCTTACTAGTAAGTTGACCAACGCCATACAGAAAAAAACTCAGCAAACGAAGATATATCAAGACTTTCAAAGAACGAGCAACAATTTATACGCAACACTATTGATTTGGATTATTTGTATTATATGGCAATTATTGAATTGGATTGTTTACATTTGCACCCAATTATTGGTCTTGATTTTACAAATAGTTTAAAGTAATGTATCTGAGAAGAACCATCGACGAGGAATTATTAAAATGGAAATCAGCCGAAAAGAGAAAACCCCTGATTTTACTTGGGGCACGTCAGGTAGGTAAAACGTCAACCGTAAAACACCTGGCAGAGCATTTTACTTATTTCGTAGAAGTCAATTTTGATGAGCATCCATTGTTTTCATTGGTTTTTGAAAAGAACTTATCTGCATTTGAAGTTTGCGAACAACTTTCGGTATTGACCAATACCCCCATCGTTGCAGGTGAAACATTATTGTTCCTGGATGAAATACAGGCTTGTATTCCTGCTGTTGGTATGCTCAGGTATTTTTACGAAAAAATGCCTGAATTGCACGTTATTGCAGCCGGTTCTTTGATTGAGTTTGCACTGGCAGATCTTCCCTCCTTTGGTGTTGGCCGGGTTCGTTCTTTGTACATGTATCCGCTCTCTTTCAGTGAATTTTTAATGGCACAAAATGAGCAATTGTTGCTGGAACAATTGAATAAGGCTACTTTTTCGAAACCTTTATCGGAACCAATACATCAAAAATTGGTAAATCTGTATAAAAAATTTCTCATTATCGGCGGCATGCCTGAGGCAGTGGGCATCTATGTGACCAGAAATGATTTATTGGAAGTTCAAAGAGTTTTAAATGATTTGTTGATTTCGGTTCAAGCCGATTTTGCCAAATATAAAATGCGTGTACCCGGCGCCAGGTTGGTAGAGGTTTTTAATGCCATTGCCCGGCAGGTGGCAACAAAATTTACCTATTCTTACCCAACTGCTACCTTAAATAATTTGCAAATCAAAGAGGCCATAAATATGTTGAAAATGGCCGGCTTGGTTTATTCTGTTACACACAGCGCCGCAAACGGCATGCCCCTGGGCGCTGAAATAAACCCCAGGAAAACAAAATATTTAATCTTTGATACAGGAATATTTCAACGGATTTTAGGATTAAATATCGCTGACTTACTCATTGGCGATGATTTTAATGCTATCAACAAAGGTCATATTGCCGAACTTCATGTAGGATTGGAATTGCTCAAAGCTGAAAATTGCTATCAAAGAGCCGATTTGTACTATTGGCAGCGCGATGCAAAGAATAGCCAGGCCGAGGTAGATTATGTGTGTCAGTTTAATAATGCCATTGTTCCGGTTGAAGTCAAAGCAGGAACCAAAGGAAGCATGCAAAGTTTGTATTTGTTCTTAAAAGAAAAAAAACTGACGCAGGGTTTCAGGCTCTCCCTTGAAAACTTTTCGGGTATGGATCAGGTAACTATTTTACCTGTTTACGCGGCTCATCAATTAGTTCGTCACATCATGTAAGGGAAGCCACTACATAATAATCAGCTGTTCCATTACAATACATTAAGGTAACCACCTACTGTAATAAGTT
>JBAXDH010000133.1:0-10185 GCA_037141055.1 bacterium
TGCTTGTTGTTTTTGCCATAAACTCTTTTTTAAAAATAATGAACAGGATTGGTATTAACTTTTGAAATAAGGAATGCAAAATTAGGGAATTTTTCAATAAGCGCAGCATGAAGCCATTCTTTTACCCATTGCTCGGTTTCGTAATGGCCGACATCAGCCAGCAGCAAATTGTTTTCCATTTCAAAAAAATCATGATATTTCAAATCAGCGGTAAGGTAAACATCGGCATGCGACTTAATGGCTTCGCGGATCAGAAAACTACCGGATCCAGTGCACAATGCAACCCTCTTCACCGGCTTTGAACGCAGCGGTGAATGCCTGATAACAGGGATGTTGAGAATCTCTTTGAGCCGTTCCAGAAAAAGAATTTCATCACAAGGTTCCTGTAACTCTCCAACCAGGCCGGCACCTGCCTGCATGAAACGATTTTCAAGGGGATAGAGATCATAGGCGACCTCTTCATACGGATGGGCTTTTAACAAGGCATCGACCACAAAGCGCTCAAGGTGCCTGGGAAAGATCACTTCTATGCGGACCTCATTTTCAAAATGCAGTTTATTTTTCTCACCAACGAACGGATTGGCCATTTCAGATGCCCTGAACGTACCCTGACCCTCCACATTGAAACTGCACTCATCATAATTTCCGATAACGCCGGCCCCGGCTTGAAAAAGCGCCTGCCGCACCTTATCGGCATGGTCGTTCGGACAAAAAACGGCCAGTTTTGAAAGAAAACCTTCTTTGGGACTCAGTATGCGGAACCCGGAAACACCTATTTTGGAAAGAACGAGGGAGTTAAGCCCTTGCAGCGTATTATCGAGGTTGGTATGAATGGCATAAACGGCAATGTCATGTTTGATCGCCATGGTGATCAGCGATGTTTCCGTTTGGGCCGGCGTGAGTTTTTTCAGGCCCCTGAATATGAAGGGATGGTGCGAAATAATTAGATTACACTGATTTTCAATCGCTTCATCCATCACGGGCACAGTGAGGTCGAGGCACAACAGCGCTTTATGAAATTCTGTTTCCGGGTTTCCGAGAAGCAGTCCGCAGTTGTCATAATCTTCCTGGAGCGAAAGGGGCGAAAGAGATTCCAGGTGGTTCGCGATATCAGCAATTTTCATGTACCTGTGTATTTTCTAAAATCCAAATGTACGGATTTTCATCTGTAAAGCAATGATATCAATGTTCATAACGTGTTTAAAAGTTTGTTTCAGCCGTCCGTGTTTGCGAAACAAAAATTGCAAATTTTGGAACATTGAAATGAACCCGGAATTGATCATGAAAACACCTGTGATATTTGTTGTTGATAAAAACCCGATACACCGGAATCTGATCAAGTACCACCTGGAAATCAACAAGTTCAGCATCGTTCACGCCTTTCCGACGGCTGAAGAGTGTTTATTCCGATTGCATAAGAATGTCCATCCTGATTTTTTAATTACGAGCTTTTTTACCGGCAGTCCAACCGGTTTCGAATTCCTGCGCAGCGTTCTGGAAATTTCAGCATCTACCAGGGTTGTTTTTTTCGATACGTTTGATGACTCACAAATTGCAGAAAAATTGCTGGAGGCAGGCGCATCTGATTTTGTAGTCAAAACAAGGAACCCCGATGCCGGGATTTCAGAGCTGCTTAAAAACATCCGGTACCTGTCAAGGGAAAAAGCCACAACCAGCTACCATCATTCCTAATTTAGGAACTTCAATTATGACACGGATACTCCAGGTTCTATTATTTCCTGTTTCTTTGTGCTATGGAATGGTCATGCAGGTAAGGAATTTACTCTTTGACATGCATATCCTGCCTTCCATGACTTTTGACAGGCCGGTCATATCCGTTGGCAACCTCACATACGGCGGAACGGGAAAAACTCCGCACATCGAATATCTTATACGGCTTTTATCCCCCGGGAAATTTATTGCCACCCTCAGCCGCGGATATGGCAGGCAAAGCGACGGGTTCATCCTGGCATCCAAACGCTCAAATGTGAAATATATAGGGGATGAGCCGATGCAATTTCAGAAAAAGTTCGAAAACATCAAGGTGGCTGTGGATGAAAAGCGTAGCCGTGGCATCAGGATTTTACTGGAGAAGTTCCCGGAACTTAAGGTCATCCTTCTGGACGACGCATTCCAGCACCGCTACGTAAAGCCCGGCTTGTCTATCCTTTTAACCGATTATCACCGGATTTACCCCGAGGATACGATCCTCCCCTCTGGTACATTGCGTGAATTCAAGACCGGAGCCCGCAGGGCCGACATCATCATCGTAACCAAGACACCGAAAATATTTTCCCCCATCACGCGGCGGAGAATCATGGAGGAGTTAAAACCAGATAGCCGGCAGCGGGTATATTTTTCTTTCATAAAATATATTGAGCCGGTGCCGGTATCCGACCCTATGAACCTCACCCTTCCGCCAAAACTGACCAACATTCTTTTGTTCACAGGCATTGCAAACGATTACCCGCTGCGGGAGCATCTTGAAAGGATGTGCAGTGAACTGATCGTAATGAAATTTGCTGATCATCACCCGTATACCGTTAAAAACATTGAACAAATCATCCGGACATTCCGCAATCTGCCTACTCAGAAAAAAATCGTAGTAACGACCGAAAAGGATGTGATGCGATTGAAAACTCCCGAACTTAGCGCATATTTGAAAAATTTACCGTTATTTTGCGTCCCCATGCAGATTGATTTTCATGGGACGGACAAAGAAAAATTCGATAACGAGATTTTGCAATATGTTGAAAAAAATCAATGAGACCATTGAATATCTTGAAAGCAGGATTACGGGCAGGCCCGAAGTGGGAATTATCCTCGGCACGGGCCTTGGCGGACTGGTAAATGAAATTGACATCCATCACACACTTCCATATGAGTTCATTCCCAATTTCCCTGTTTCAACTGTTGCGGGGCACCAGGGGCAACTGATCTTCGGCACAATGGGCGGCAAGAACATTGTCGCCATGCAGGGGAGGTTTCATTATTATGAAGGTTATACCATGCAGGAGATATCTTTTCCCGTGCGGATCATGAAATTCCTGGGTATTGAACTCCTGGTGCTTTCCAACGCCAGCGGAGGGCTGAATCCTGATTACGAAGTGGGTGACATCATGATTATCAATGATCATATCAACCTCATGAAGGACAACCCCTTAATCGGCAAGAATGATGATGAAGTCGGCACGCGTTTTCCGGATATGGGAAATGCCTATGATTCATCGCTGATCCGGAAAGCATTCGAAATTGCGGGAAGGCACGGCATTAAACTCCACCAGGGTGTTTACGCTGCAGTTTCCGGACCAACGTATGAAACACCTGCAGAATACAAATACATCCGCACAATCGGCGCCGATGCCGTCGGGATGTCGACTGTTCCTGAAGTTATTGCCGCGCGTCACATGGGATTAAAATGTTTTGCGGTGTCCATCATTTCCGACCTGGGAGTACCCGGAAAAATTGTGGAAATTACCCACAAACATGTAATTGATGCAGCAAGTGCCGCCGAGCCTGTTATGACACGCATCATCAGGGAGATGATTGCCGGGTAAAGCAACCGTCAGTTTATTTCAACATCGAGGACCTTCACCTTCCAGCCACGCGACATTTTGCATCGTTTCTCGCTCAGGGACAATGAAATGAGACTTGCCCCCAGCAGTGAGCCGGATATGATGAACATGTCGGGTGTGAACACCTGTTCATTGTTAACCAGGTGGTTGAATGTAATGATTGCAAAAATGGCAGCGCTTCCGATTCCGACGATGCGTGCGAATTTTTTCGGATAGGCGAATTGTTTGTAGACAGAGCCGATATCATTCAGCCGGACATCAAAAGGCCGAAGTTCGGAAACCGAAACCAGGCTGTCGTGAATCGACCAGAGTTTTCCCTTCAGCAGCGTATCCTGCTTCGAAACCCTTAACTTTATGTAATCACCGGTGTGAAAGAAATATTTCCGTGATGTCCCGATCTTTTCAACCATCAATGTCCTCTGGCCAAAGGCTAACCCGTTTAGAAAAATAAGGACAAGGAGGACTACGTATTTTTTCATATTGCGGAATGGTCAGGTAAAGTTACGAAAAAAAACGGCAATTGATTACCTTTGCAGGCATATGAAAAGAACCCTGGGTTTCTTTTTTTTTCTCCTGCTGTTCAGCCAGTGTGATAAAGTCAGCAATATACCGCCGACAATTATATCCGGGGCAGGGATCTATGCAAACCACGGGTTAAATCCAGGTGGGTCTGGCACCCCATCGAACCAGGTGGTTAACCGCGGGGTTTCCAAAGCAGATAAAATTAAACGGAAAAAACGAAAGAAAAAGCATGTTTCAACCGGTAATCATGATATTGCATCACCCGGAATCCCGGCAAGAACTTCCGATTCCCTGTTCATTGCGCGGTTAAAATACCTCAGGACGAATGGCATCGAACCCGACCTGAATGAGCATGTGAGCAGGGATTTTCTTTTCTCTCCCATCGAAAATCTTCAATCCGCTTCATTGATCAGGCTTAGCCGCGAATCATTTTTCAAAGTCAATTTTGACAACGACATCATGGATTACACCGACCGTTTTTATACAAACGGGATCAAACTGGAGATCCTTACCCCCGGGCTCCAGATGAACCCGCTGAGCCGACTTTCGCCACCCTACTGGAGTTCGGGTACAAATTATTACGGCATTTCCCTGGTGCAGAACATGTATACCCCTTCCACCACTAAAACCGGGGGAATTCTCTTCGGTGACAGGCCGTATGCTTCCTACCTTTATATCGGCAGTTTCAAAATCACCAATGATCCAACGCACACATTCAGGCAAACCAGTGAACTCGATGCCGGAATTATCGGTCCCAACTCATATGGTGAATGGGTGCAACGGTCCTTTCACAACAGCGTACCGACCAACAATGAACCGCTTGGCTGGGAATACCAGGTACAAAACGATCTTGTTCTTAATTATTCAATTGCTTTTGAAAAGGGAATATTAAACAGTAAAAGATTAGAGATCCTGCTGGCTTCAACGGCAAATGCCGGGACTCTGTACACCAACTGCTCTGGTGGCGGACAACTGAGAGCCGGGTGGTTCAATCCCTATTTTGCGAACCTGGGCGTTTCAAAAAGCAAGGTGCTGCGAGAAATGGCTCTCCGGAAATTCCAATTTTTCTTTTTCATCAAAGGATCGGGCAAACTGGTAGGTTACGATGCAACATTGCAGGGAGGCCTTTTCAATAAATCAAGTTCGTACACACTTCCGGCCAGTTCAATATCCAGGCTGGTTTTCCAGGCCAGCGGCGGTATATCGTTTTCGTTGAACGGTGTCAGGCTTGACCTTGAACAATTCATGTTAAGTCCTGAATTTCAGGATGGGTGGTGGCACAAATGGGTGCACATTTCCCTCTCGTTTGCCCTTTAGATGTTAATAAATAAAATCGGTACCGGCCGAAAAACAAAGCCGGAATAACCCTATTTTTGGCCCATGGAAGATAAGAATTTCAGAAAGCGTACCCGTAAACCGGGGTTGAACGAAGTGGTTTTTGAACACGGCAAGATCCCGCCCCAGGCACTCGACCTTGAAGAAGCGGTTCTGGGGGCGATGATGCTTGAAAACGACCGTCTTGCCGAAGTCATTGAAGTCCTCAAACCGGAGGCTTTTTATAAAGAGAGTCACCAGATTATCTTTTCAGCCATCATGCGATTGTTTGGCCAGAATGAACCTGTTGATATTCTTACAGTTACAGAAGAACTTCGCAAAAGTGGCGAGTTGGATGTTGCCGGGGGACCCTACTTTATCACGATGCTCACCAACCGCATCGCCTCAACTGCCAACATTGAATTTCATTCGCGCATCATTCTGCAAAAATTCATCCAGAGGGAACTGATCCGCATATCATCCGAAATCATCAAAGATGCGTATGAAGATACTACGGATGTTTTTGACCTGCTTGACAAGGCTGAAAACGGGTTGTTTGCCATCAGCGAAGGCAGCATCGGCAAGTCGTACATGAACATGCAGTCCATCATTGCGGAAGCCATCAAGGAGATCAGTGCCGGGCGGAACCAGGAGGGGAAACTCAGGGGCGTCGGGTCGGGATTTACCGAACTGGACCGCATCACTTCCGGATGGCAGAAATCGGACCTGATCATTATTGCTTCGCGCCCCGGCATGGGAAAGACAGCCTTCGCGCTGACCATGGCGCGCAATGCAGCAATAGATTTCAAGAAACCCATTGCTGTTTTCTCTCTTGAAATGTCTTCAATCCAGCTGGTTACCCGACTGATGTCAAGTGAAACGGAAATTCCGCAGGAAAAGCTCCGCAAAGGAACCATGGAAGATCACGAATGGGCCCAGTTAAATGCAAGGATCACCCCGCTCATCGAAGCACCATTATATATTGACGACACGGCCGCTTTAACGATTTTTGACCTCCGTGCAAAATGCCGGCGTTTAAAAGCGCACCATGATGTTCAGATGATAATTGTCGATTACCTGCAACTCATGCAGGGGAGTCAGGACACCAGGGGCAACCGGGAGCAGGAGATCAGTAGCATTTCCAGGGCGTTGAAAACCCTTGCCAAGGAACTGGATGTTCCCGTTATTGCGCTGTCGCAGCTGAGCCGCGCATCGGAAAAACGGGCTGCCGCAGCAAAGCCGATTCTCTCCGACCTGCGTGAATCCGGTTCCATTGAGCAGGATGCCGACATGGTTCTTTTCATTTACCGCCCGGAGTATTATAAGATCGATGTTGATGAAAGCGGTGATTCCACCGCCGGAGTGGCAGACATCATCATTGCCAAAAACAGGAACGGCCCGTTGAAAGATGTCCGGGTAAGGTTCGTATCCAAATACGCCAAATTTGTTGATGCCGAAATGGACTATCAGCCGGCCAATACTATTCAGCCCAATTCATCGTTTGAAGGTTCGATGCGGACCCGCACCGTGATGTCAAAAATGAATGATGATGAGCAGCAAGAGGCACCGTTTTAATCTCCCGGTTTTTTTATTGGTACTGTTCCTTTTGTGTATTTCCAGGCCGGCACTCGGGGCGTATATTCTCGTTCCCATGGATGAGGCGCAGAAAAACCACCTGAAAGCCTATGGAATTGCCTACTGGGTCCTGAAAAAAGATGTGGAGGTGAGCTGGCTTCTCAATTACCGCGGCGGGAGTTTCATGTTTCAATACATCAAATCCGTAGAAGAGGAGTGCACCATCCGCGGGGTTACAACCCAGATTATCGCGGATGCCCAGGCTGCGGCCATTCTCGATGAAATATCCGACCCGCAGGTGAACATGGAGAACATCAAACTTCACAAGCCCCCGCGGATTGCCGTTTATTCACCGAAAAATAAACTGCCATGGGATGACGCGGTGACCCTGGTGCTCACCTACGCCGAAATCCCGTATGATATCCTGTATGATGAGGAGATCATAACGGGTCTGTTGCCGATGTACGACTGGCTGCATCTCCATCATGAGGATTTCACAGGCCAGTACGGGAAATTCTGGGCCGCATACAAGGGTTTTCCCTGGTACCAGGAAGATGTAAATGCACAGGAAGAGAGCGCAAAAAAAATGGGATTTTCCAAGGTTTCGCAGATGAAGCTCACTGTGGCGAAAAAAATACGGGATTTCGTTGCCGGCGGGGGCTACCTTTTCTCCATGTGTTCGGCGCCGGACAGTTATGATGTAGCCCTGTCGGCTGATGGTATTGATATTTGCGATGTGATGTTCGACGGGGATCCACCTGATGCCGGTGCCCAGTCGAAACTGAATTTCGGAAATTGCTTTGCTTTTGAAAATTTCACATTGGTCACGAATCCCTATGCGTATGAAATTTCATCGATCGATGTCACCGAAACGAGGCCGAAAACGATCACCAGGGATAAGGATTTTTTCACCTTGTTTGACTTTTCCGCGAAATGGGACCCGGTGCCCAGCATGCTCTGCCAGGATCATGAGACCCTGATTCACGGATTTATGGGACAAACCACTGCTTTCAACAAAAAATATGTCAAATCAAGCGTGATCATCCTTGGAGAGACCAAGTCGCTGAACGAAGCACGGTATATTCACGGGGATTTCGGTAAAGGCACATGGACTTTCCTCGGGGGCCATGATCCGGAAGATTACCAGCATCTTGTCGGAGACCCGCCAACGGACCTTAGCCTGCATCCGAATTCGCCAGGTTACCGGCTTATCCTGAACAACATCCTTTTCCCTGCAGCAAAAAAACAAAAACGGAAAACCTGATTACCGGATCCGGTCGTAGGTTTCATTTGAATAGGCAAAATCATTCACCTCACCGGGCTGGAACACTTCTTTTGATATAAGTTTCCACTGCGTGAAGTCGATTTCAGGGAAGAAGACATCGGCATCAAAAGATTTCCGGACCAGTGTGAGGTAAAGGCGATCGGCAAGAGGCAAAAACTGCCGGTAAACCGACGCACCTCCAATGATAAAATTTTCTTCCCCGGGGCTGCACATTGAAACAGCATCATCAATGGAATATGCCATTTCGCAGCCATCAATCTTTTCACCGGGGATGTCGGTGATCACAATATTCCTGCGGTTTGGCAGCGGCCGCTTTGGCAGGGATTCCCAGGTACGCTTCCCCATGATCACCGGGTGCCCGCTTGTAATTTGTTTAAACCTTTTCAGATCTGCCGGAATGTGCCAGAGGAGGTCGTTGTTCTTTCCGATGGCCATGTTTTCGGCAATGGCGACGATGATTGATACCATAATTTAAATTCAAAGTGCAAAAGGCAAAGTTAAAATGCAAATTAAAATGCAAAAGTGCTGTTAAATGGCGATGTCGCCTTTTATGTGAGGATGTGACTGATAGTTTTCAAGTTTAAAATCTTCAAACCTGAAATCGTCGATATTTTTCACATCCGGGTTAAGTTTCATCTGCGGAGGCGGCAACGGTTCACGCGTCAGCTGCAGCCTGACCTGGTCAAGATGGTTTAAATAGATATGAGCATCTCCGAGGGTATGGATGAATTCCCCTGGTTTAAGGCCGGTTGCCTGTGCCATCATCAGCGTAAGCATGGCATACGAGGCGATGTTGAAAGGAACGCCCAGGAAAATATCACAACTGCGCTGGTACATCTGGCATGACAGTTCCCCATTGGCCACATAAAACTGGAACAGCAGGTGACAGGGAGGCAGTGCCATCTGGTCGAGGGATCCGACATTCCAGGCACTTACGATGTGACGCCTGGAATCAGGGTTCTTTCGTATTGATTCTGCAACCTGCTTCATCTGGTCTACATGGCTTCCGTCGGGCCGGGGCCAGGAGCGCCACTGGTAGCCGTACACCGGTCCGAGATTGCCATCTTTGTCCGCCCATTCATTCCAGATGGAAACATTATTATCCGTCAGGTATTTTGTATTTGTAGAACCCTGCAGAAACCACAGCAGCTCATGAATGATCGACCGCAAGTGCAGTTTCTTGGTGGTGAGCAATGGAAAATTCTCCCGCAGATCAAACCGCATCTGGTATCCGAAGACGCTGATAGTTCCGGTGCCGGTGCGATCCTGTTTTTGGACGCCGTTGGTGAGGACGTGGTCGAGGAGGGAGAGGTATTGCTGCATTAGGAATTATAAATGTAGGTAAATTTAGAGAGAGGTGGCTGATATTGCTTTAGGGTCGTGTTTATGTTTAAAGAGAATGGCAAATGCAACTGCCACAATCAAGGCATAGATTGCAAAAGCAAGCCAGATTCCATGCCAGTCTTTACCCTGAGCATTTGTATAAAATTTATCAATAATGAATCCGCTTATTTTGCTACCTGAGTATGCGCCAAAACCATTGGTCATCATCATAAACAGACCTTGTGCACTCGATCTTATTTTAGAATCGGTAGTGCTTTCAACAAATAAGGAACCAGAGATGTTGAAAAAATCGAAAGCCATACCATAAACAATACAAGACAAAATTATCATCCATAAACCGCCAGCAGGATTTCCAAAAGAGAATAATCCAAACCGAAGAACCCAGGCGATCATACTGAAAAGCATAACTTTCTTAATTCCAAAGCGCCGCAGGAAGAAAGGTATAGTGAGAATAAACAGGGTCTCAGACATCTGGGAAATCGACATTATAATCGTAGAATATTTTACAACAAATGATTCGGCGTATTCTGGAACATTCCTGAAATCATCCAGGAAAGAATCGCCATACAT
>JBAXDH010000134.1:0-10165 GCA_037141055.1 bacterium
AAAACGAAAAGTGAAAAGCAGACCCACATGGGGGGCCATGTTCCTGCACCAGCAGTCCCCCATCGGGGGCCTTATTCCTGCACCAGCAGACCCCCATCGGGGGTCATATTTTGTTAGCACGTATGCCCAACGCCGTATCCGCGGCCCCGTCGGGGCCGGATTTTCGCATGATGCGACCGGGTCAGACATGCGTTGCAGCATTGCGCCGGAAGGAGATTTGTTTTCCCAGATTGATTTGTCGCAAAATTCGACCCCTGACGGGGCCGGTAAACCGTATTGTTTACGCCGCGTTTCTACCAATATCGCGCTCCGCCGGAGCGCTGTTGTTCGTTTGGGAGTGAAAAGAGATGAATGAACAACGGTGAGTGAAAAGTGAAAACCGAAAAGTGAAAAGCGGGGTGGCACCAGCTTTTCACTTTTCCTTCTTCCTTCTATTTTAGGAGAAGGTTTTTCCTCAAAAGATTAAGGGCCTGCAAGGCGGTACGCCGGATATTTCGCTCCCGGCTGTCGCCAAAAACAAATTGCTCTGCAAATACTTCATCGGGTGTTGCAATGGCAATCCAGGTGGTGCCCACCGGTTTATCGGCCGATCCTCCGTCGGGACCGGCGATTCCGGTGGTTGCGATGGCATAGTCAACATCGAATTTCGATTGAAGGGAGATGGCCATTTCAATCGCAACCTGCCTGCTCACAGCGCCATGTTTTTCCAGGCTTTCAGCGCTTACCCCGAGAAAATGCTCCTTGATTTCATTGGAATATGCAATTAACGACCCCTTATAATAGGCAGAACTCCCCGGAACAGAGGTGATCATCGCAGCGATGGCGCCGCCGGTGCAGCTTTCGGCAGTTGCAAACGTGGCCTGCTGCGCTGTGAGCATCCTTCCGACGATCATCTCCAGGGTTTCATCGTCCTGGCCGTAAAGGTATTCCGGGATGAGTTCCTGCAGCCTGGCAACCTCTTCGTCAACCTGGCGATGCAGCGTAATTTCATCGGGACCCATGCCCGAAAGCCGCAGCCTGACAATGCCCGGCTGGGGAAGGTACGCCAGTTTGATGTGTACAGGCAGGGCGTTTTCCCATGATTCGATCTTTGCCGCAAGGAATGACTCCCCGATACCCTGTGCCAGCAATGTTTTGTGATAAATGAACGGTGTTTTAAACGATTGCCGGAGGCGCGGGATCACGGAATCAGTCATCATGGCCTTCATTTCAAAGGGCACTCCCGGCATGGAAACAAAAACTGTCCTGCCACCGCCGATCCGTTCCTTCTCAAACCACATTCCGCGGGCCGTTCCCAGTTTATTCGGAACAGATGTGCAGGATTCGGGCAACTCGGCCTGCAGCCGGTTGAGTTCTGTAACCGGGTAGCCGCGGCGCGCGAACATCGCTTCCACATCGCGGAAAGCCTCCTCGTTAAAAACAAGCTTAGTGTTGAAAAACTCGCACAGGGTATGCTTGGTGATATCGTCTTTTGTCGGCCCGATGCCTCCTGAAATAAGGACAACCTCCGCATGTTTTTCCGCTTCTGCAAGGGCATCCAGGATGTGCCTGCGCTCGTCGCCGATCACGGAGACCTGGAAGACCCTGAATCCCGACAGGTTCAGCTGTTCCGCCATCCAGGCGGCATTGGTGTTGATCACCTGCCCGATGAGCAGTTCATCACCGATGTTGATGATTTCTACGTTCATATTTGTTCTTCTTTCAGTCGCGAGTTCAGTTCTCTTACAGTCGTGATGCCTTCCATCAACCCGGGGATGTAATCGGTGGAGGCGATGAAGGTCCAGATGTACGACACAATGGCATACGTTTTACCCGTGGAGAACTCGTCGACATCCACGGCAATGAACAGCACCCCGATAAAGATAAACATCAGCAATACCTTGATAATCAGGTAATCAAACGAACTCCATTTGGCGATTTTCGCCTGTGGCAGTACCATGTGGTGAAAATACTCCCGGATTGATTGCGGACTGCCTGTTTCAATTACGCGATACTGGTCTTCACGCTTGTCGTGCAGGTTTCGCTGGAGTGTGACAACATTCTTGCGGTAAATGTTGTTGATCACCCCGATGGGCACGATTACCAGGGCCGCCAGGGCGGCGATCCGCCAATCATAGAAAAACAGGGCAATGATGGCGCCGAAGGTGGCCGATAATTGCCAGATGACCTCCGGCAACCGCTCTTTGAGGAAAACAATATATTCCTTGGCAAGATCGGCACGGGCAAAAATTGTAGAAGTGGGCAGGCCTTTTTTTCTGGAATAGTTGATGACATTGGTGGCGGTGTCGGCATAGATCTTTGCATACACTTTGCCGCTGAAATACCGGTGGAGCGTTCCGCCGGCCACATTCAGCAGGTAGATCATCGCCCAGACCAGCAATGGCAGCATGTAATTGACCTTTTCCTTGTCGTAGAAACGCTCGATCATTGCATCCAGCAACTTGCCGAAAAAGGTGGGTTCAATGATCCAAGAAATGTTTTCAAGCAATACAAACGAAAGGACCAGGAGAATTGAATATCTGAATTTTTTTACAATATCGATGATGGTCATGGCAGTCGTGGATTGGCTGCAAAGTTATCAAATGATGTGGTATCTTTGATGTCCCAAATATGAATGCTGTTATGAAATCCAGATTTCTGACCGTCGCGGTTCTCACTGTCGTATTATACGGATGCGTTTCCCGTCAAGCTGATCCCGGCGTTTACCGTTATTATTATGGGAAAAGGGACAATCTTGACATCTGGATTGTTGACGGGTATAAGGTCCGGCACAAGATTTACAAGGAATTTTTATACGGGGGAAATGATCAGCGCTATTGTTTCAACCCGCCCGGGGAAATCTGGATCGACCATGCCGTTTCCTGCGAAGAATTTGAGCTCACCCTTGCCCACGAACTGAATGAGCGGCACCTGATGGCGAAATTTGGCTGGACCTACGACAAGGCACATGACTCTTCCCTGGCTGTGGAACTGGTGATGCGGCGGGTCTCCGACAGCATTTGCCGCAGTCACGAGGCTGCACTGAATGCGGTATCGCCTACAGACTGGAGCAAACGGAAGGAAATCCCCTCCCTTCCCGACAGCATCAGGCTGAAAGGGATTTACCGGGTCAAAGTTGGGGTGATAGACAATGTAAGCATTTGGATCGTTGACGGTTACATGGTTCGGAAGAATGTATTTCCCGATTTCGGATTCAGCGGGAATGACCTGGTGTATCATTTCATTCCTCCGAAGGAAATATGGATCGACGGGCAGATTTCATGCGAGGAGATGGAATATTCGGTTGCTGCCGAGTTGACGGAGCGCAGGCTGATGCAGCAGGGCACCTCTTACAGCGATGCCTATGAATCCTCGGTGGAACACATTCGTTTGCTGCGCGACCAGGTTGAAAGCCGGATCAAAAACCATCCGCCCCTGGTGATCCCGGATACCCTGCAGCGGGAATCGGGAAAGAAGGACCCTGCCGAAAAATGAGCCCATGCCAATTTATCGTATTTTTGCAAAAAATGGAACCATGCCCTTACTTGCCGAACCTGACCTGATCGTTAATGAAAACGGCAGTGTCTACCATATCTGCATGAGGCCCGAAGACCTGGCCGATACCGTAATTGTTGTCGGAGACCCGCAGCGGGTTCATGAGATTTCCGATCATTTCACAGGAATCGACCATCGCGCCTCAAACCGTGAATTCATTTCACAGACCGGCTATTACCGCGGAAAGCGGATTACCGCCCTATCCACGGGCATCGGAACAGACAACTGCGACATCGTGATGCACGAACTGGATGCCCTGGCAAACTTTGACCTGAAAACCAGGGTTCAGAAGCCCGTCCACAAATCGCTGAGCATCATCCGCATCGGCACTTCCGGGTCCATCCAGCCGGATGTGCCGGTGAACAGTTTCGGGCTGTCAACCCACGCCGTGGGGCTCGACAACCTGCTTCATTTTTACCGTGGCACTCCCGGCATCATCGACCAGGGGATGACGGAAGCGTTTGCAGTCCATGCTTCCTGGCCGAAAGACCTGTCAAAACCATATTTTGTAAAAGGTTCGGACAGGCTGATCGGACTGTTGAAACCTTACTCCGTGTCGGGCATCACCGCCACCGCCCCGGGTTTTTATGGTCCGCAGGGGCGGTTCCTCCGGTTGCCGCTCACAGACCCGGATATGATCAAAAAATTGCAGAGTTTCAGGTACCGGGATCACCGGATCGTGAACTTTGAAATGGAAACATCGGCATTATACGGTCTCGGGGCCCTGATGGGGCATGAAATGGCAACCATCTGCACCCTGATCGCCAATCGGGCAACCGGTGAGTACAATGCCGATCATAAAACCGTGGTCAATGCACTGATCGCGCTGGTGCTGGATATCATCACCCGGTAGGGTCGGCCATGGCGGTAACGACGCACCGCGGTGCGTCGCCACCGCACCGCGGTGCGTCGCCACCGCACCGCGGTGCGTCGCCACCGGCCATGGCCTGTCCCAACAAAAATAAACCAATGACCGAACTAACGACCCTCAACGCCCTGATCAACCTGCTGGATGAACCGGATGAAGCCGCGTACGGCCTGATCAGGGACAGGATCCTCCTGCTGGGGCAGGATGCGGTCGTGCCTTTGGAAAAAGTCCTCGAGGGGACCTTCAACACGGCCGTGTCGGAGCGCATCCGGTCAATCATCCGGAAAATAAACATGGACAACCTGTATGTCGACCTGGTAAACTGGATCAACGTGAGTTCTTCCGATCTGCTTTCAGGGTTTGTCATCGTCACAAAGACCGAGTTTCCGCACCTCGATGAAAAGGATATCGTGATCAGGATCGAGCAGCTGAAGATGGACGTGTGGATCGAACTCCATGAAAACCTGACGGCCCTCGAAAATGTTAAAGTGTTGAATCATATTCTGTTCGATCTTCATCATTTCGCCGGGAACCAGGGCAACATCATGGCAGCTCAAAACAGTTACATCAACACCCTGCTGGATTCAAAAAAGGGCAGCCCGCTGTCCCTGGGAATGCTGTACATCATTCTGGCTCAGAAACTCGGATTGCCCGTTTACGGCGTCAACCTTCCCCAGCATTTCATCCTTGCCTACCTTACCGGCACAGGGATTGAGAACCCCGGGGAAAATGACGTGCTTTTTTACGTCAATCCCTTTAACAATGGCGCTGTTTTCACCCGCCGCGAAATTGAACTTTTCATCGGGCAGATGAAGATCAAACCAGAGCGCTCATTTTTCGAACCCTGCAGCAATCCGGATATCATTCACCGCCTGATCAACAACCTGCTGTTCGCCCATACTAAACAGGATCCGGAGAAGACCGAAGACCTGGAGAATCTTTTAACCGCCTTTGAATGAAAAAAACAGTCAATACCGCCGCGCTTGTCATGCTTTGCCTGATGCTGTCCAGCTGGGGCTCGAAAGGGCATAAAAAGATCAGTCAGAATTTTGCCGCATGCCTGCCTGCTCAAATGACATTCCTGAAGCCAACCTGGACCAACTTTGTAATGAATCATGCCATTGATGCTGATTCCCGCAAAGGGCAGGATCCTGATGAATCGCCCCGCCATTACATCGACATCGACAACTACCCGGTATTCGTTCAAACCGGCACTATCCCGCAGGCATACGACAGCATTCTTCAGCAGTTCGGCTACTCCTTTGTGATCGACCAGGGCATCCTTCCGTGGGCCACCATCAGAACCTTCGACTCCCTGAAAAATTGCTTTCAGCGACGCGACTGGAACAGGTCGCAACTGTTTGCCGCCGATCTTGGCCATTATGTGGGCGACGGGCACATGCCGCTGCACATCACCCGGAACTACAACGGCGGGATGACCGGTCAGACGGGAATCCATTCGCGGTATGAAACATCCCTGGTGAGCCGGTATGAAACGCAGATCGTCTACCCGGCCGATTCAGCCCATTATATCGACAACGTCAGTGGATATGTATTCAACTACCTGTATGCGAATTATGGCTACGTTGACAGCCTCCTTATCGCCGATTCCTATGCCACAACTGCTGCCGGCGGAACCGGCACCGACGCCTATTACCAGGCCTTATGGGCAAAAACTGGAACTTTCACCAAACTGCTCATGGAGCATGCCTCCGCATCGCTCGCCAGCCTGGTCTATACGGCATGGGTCCAGGCAGGGAGCCCGATGATGTTTCCGAATGCAATTGGCGAGCCGGGAAATATTAATCAGCCGGGGCTGGAAAGGATTTATCCGAACCCGGCCTCCCAGAATGTTTGTATCCCGATCTTTGTTTCTGATAATGATGATGTTGTTATTTTAACGATCTACGACGGTAACGGAAACCTGGTAGAAACGCTGTTAAATAATACCATGACAACAGGTTGCCATCAGATCAACTGGAATGTAAATGGACTTGTTCCGGGTATTTACTTTTGTAGTATGAAATCAGGCAGATACGGGGCGACGCAAAAAATTATGGTCACGCGGTAGCCAATGATTTTGCCACACCCCTTCGGGATTGAATTGGCCATCATAATTATTCGGACGCGCATTCCGTTTACATGTATCATTTGATATCAGGGTGAAAATTGCTTTATATTTGTCGGGGGTGAATCGTTAATAAACCAAAGTAGATGAAAACGGAAAATACAACGGCAACGAAAATTAAAGCCCGGAAAAACCAGGATGTTTTCTGGGATTTCAGGATTTATATCATTTTAGCGATTACCTGTGCATTGTACATCCCTTCGCTTAAGAACTATTTCGTGAATTGGGACGACATGATGTATGTGATGAACAACGAGATGATTAATGAATTTTCAATCTCGAATTTCTTTAAAATGTTCTCTTCATTTTTTATGGGGAATTATCATCCGCTGACAATCATGAGTTTTGCATTCGATCATGCACTTTTCAATCTGAATGCAACAGGATACCACCTGCACAACCTCCTGCTTCATCTGGTCAACACGTTGCTTGTATACACGTTCTGCTATCATTTATTGAAGAAAAAGAACACGGTTGCGCTGGTTGCAGCCCTGTTGTTCGGCATTCATCCCATGCATGTTGAATCCGTTGCCTGGATATCCGAAAGGAAGGACCTGCTTTACACGGCATACTTCTTTCTTTCCCTGATATTTTATCTGAAGCACAAAGAAGAACCGGGAAGGAGAATGTATTATGTTCTTTCTATTGTCTTCTTCCTTTTCTCCCTGCTTTCCAAAGCCCAGGCTGTAACATTATCGCTTGTTCTGCCCCTGATAGATTATTTCTTTTACAACGAGGTATCACGTAAAAGCATTAAAGAGAAAATTCCGTTTTTTCTATTTTCGCTTTTTTTTGGAATCCTTGCCATCCTTGCACAGAAATCTTCAAACTCGATAAATTCGGTTAGTGTAACGGTGGTTCAAAGTGTTTTTTACGCTCAGTACAGTCTCTGGGTATATATCGTAAAATTCTTTTTCCCATTCTTTCAGAGTGCTCTTTACGAATACCCGGTTTCTGCTACCGGCACAACTCCTTTTTTCATATTCATGTCGCCTTTAATCATTATTCTTATCACCCTTTTCATACTGACAACGCGAAAAAAATGGAAAATCGGAACTTTCTGCATTTTGTTTTTCATACTCACAATCCTGCCGGTCCTTCAGTTCCTCCCTGTTGGAGAAGCCCTTGTGGCAGAAAGATACACGTACATACCATACGTAGGGCTTAGCATCATGGTGGCTGAATTATTTTTTCTGCTCAGGAAGAAAACCATTAGCCCGTCTATGAGGTCAGCTTATCTTTACCTTGGTTTTTTCTTACTTGCACTAAGTGGGTTCCTTGCCTATGATCGGACAAAGGTATGGAAAGACAGTGAAAGCCTTTGGAGTGACGTTATTAAAAAAAATCCGGCATCTGTTACAGCTTATGTAAACAGGTCGTTCATTTTTTTCGAGAACAAGGATTATGATAAGACTATTCAGGATTGCAACGATGGTTTGAATGTTGATCCAAACTATTTTAAACTTTATGCGAACAAAGCTGCTGCTTACAAATCCAAACATGAATATGACAGTGCCATAGTGAACTACACCAAAGCGATTGCAAAAAACCCGATGTATTACATAAGCTATTTGAACAGGGGGGCGGTGTATACGGACGACCTGAAAAACTACAGCCTTGGCATTGCGGATTTTAAAGTCTTTTTAAACGTTAAACCAGATGATCCCGGCTGCAATTACAACATGGCCGTTGCTTATTACCAGAGCAAAAAGTATGACAGTGCAATGATCCATTGCATGAATTCTCTCAGAATAAAACCTGACGATGCACGGTCTAATTTTCTTGCAGCCAAACTGGGCGAATTACAGGGTGATTTTCAGAAGGCTTTTTCGTTTGGATCAAAAGCAAAGCAGCTTGGGTTCGATGTCAGGGAAACAGACTTAAAAACATGGGAGCAAAAGGCAGGGAATTTTACCGGCACATTGAAGAAACCCCGCTAATTGTCAGTGCCCTTTGCAAAAGCGCTGTACGTTGTTAATGGCATCCTTGTTTCCCTGCGTAGCGGCATTTTGAAAATTTTTGCAGGCAGCTTCTGCCTGACCCAACGCCTTGAAGCATAACCCGCGAAGGTTGAGGAGGTCTGGTGTGCTGTTTCCCAATTCGATGGAGCGGTCGATGTCGCTGATGCAATTTTTAAATTCCTTTCCGTAATAATAACAATAGGCCCTGCCGGCATACACAATGGCCACGCGGGGTTCTTTGCTGATGAATTCGTTCAGGTATTTCAGGGCTTCCGGGTATTTTTTATCAGCTAGATTTGCCATTGCATTCGAATAGATCTTTTGTAGCGGAAAAATCTTTTCATCCCTCTGAAGTTTAATTTTTTCCAGCAACAGCGTGGAATCCTCGGGAAACTGCTTTAATGCTGAATAAATAGTTTGGAAAGCTTTTTGATAATTGCAAGATTCCCGGTATAACATCGTTAAATCAAGCCAGGCCTGTTTGTTTTGCTTTTCATTCGCAAGAAATTCTGTCATCATTTTAATAGATTCCGCTTGTCTGTTTCGAGCATTAAGGATATTGCAGATAATTCCAACAGCCGTGGACTGGCGGGGTTTTATGTCATGAACTTTATTGGCATATGCAAGGGCACTATCATTATTCCCCATTTTAGAAAATGCAACGGCCATAAATAATTCACGCCTGCCTAAATATGGGTTTGAGTTATCCGGACGTAGGATATTAATGGCATCCTGATATTTCCCTTCACCTATCAGATATCGTGATTTGCATATGAAGATTGGGTCGGCTGCTGCAGAGGAGACATTGAGATAGGACCCAGGATCTTGTTTTAGCAATTTGGATGCATATGAGAGTTTGTCCTGCCTTAGATCTTCATTAGCAATAAACTGCAATTTTAAAGTATTAAAGTTGAGTAAAAGGATGTAGGAAGCCCCCAGGAGGGCGAGAACTGGAATAAATTGTATCAGATAAATCAAGCTGAAATTTATTAATTTTCCTGTACCTATGTGTATCGGCGAAAAAGCGATGCCAGCCCCAATGAATATTGCGAAAATGGATTGTATTTCAGGTCTGTCCGCTGGGAAATTAAAAAAAGCATCGAAACTATAACACAATATGCCAAATGCCGGGACGAAAAGGTATGCACCCGAGTCCTCGGTTCTATCAGGCTTGAAAAATGCATTCAGGAAATTTCTAAAAAGGAAGAAAAATAATGAAATGAAAAGAAGACCACCGAAAACACCTGTTTCCGTTGTAATCTCAATGAAATCATTATGGTTTTTGAACATAAAAGTAAAATCAGAACTGGTTGGATTTTCATATTTCAGAACCCGGATTTTCCAGTTGCCGATGCCAACTCCAAGCAACGGATCCTGCTTAAATAATATCGCTGATCTTTTCCATGAGTCAATTCGCAATAAAGTGGAAATCTCCCTTGATGAAATCGTAGATAACCTTTCCGTTACTGCCGCATTGTATGTTTTATCAGTGTTTTTGGGATAGAGGTAGGTTTGAGTGATGGCAAATATTGCAAATGAGCTTAGGAGCGCTCCCAGCAAAATTGATGGAGATTTAAATCGGCTTGATATATTGTTATGCCTGTTCACAATGAACAAAAAAAAACAATAGGTGAAAGAAACGAAAATCAAGCCAAGGTAAAAAGCCCTTGTGCT
>JBAXDH010000135.1:0-10017 GCA_037141055.1 bacterium
CCACTGCATCATCTGGGCTGACAAGGGCTCCGGTATGCGAAGATGCGGCACGGCTGCCCGCCTCGGACGACCCGGCTTTGATGGCGGCAATCCGGCATCCCTTGCGGATGAGTGATGATGCGTGCTTTAAAAGCATCTGCGGCTTCGAGATTGTTTCAATATATAGCAGTTTGATCCGGGAACTTGTCGCCGGATCAAAGGTCTCATCGAGATGTTCCAGGATTTCTTCCACCCCGAGTTGGGCGCTGTTGCCGACAGAAAACACCTGCGAGAACGTCAGCCCTTTCGGGATGCCGGCCTCCATGATGAATACCGCAGTGGCACCCGAACCGGAGATAAAATCACACCCTTTGGGGTCGAGGGTCGGGATGGGCCTGGTAAACACCCCATGATATGCAGGTGTGAGCACGCCGATGCAATTCGGTCCGATCAGCGAACCTCCTGCATCGCTGATGGTCGCAGCTATCTTTTGTTCCAAAAGTTTTCCGGCATGATTCTCCTCGCTGAAGCCTGCTGACAATATGATGAAACCGCGGGTGTTTTTCTTGTTGACCAGCAATTCTATGGTTTCAGGAATGAATTTAGCAGCAATGGCAATGATGGCCATGTCAACATCAGGCAACTGTGAAGGGTCCTGAAAACTTTTTATCCCCTGGACCTCTGTTTCTTTAAGGTTGGTAACATATAATTTCCCCTGGAAATCACCTGCGATCAGGTTGCGGAGCACGGCCCCGCCAGGTTTTTGAACATCGTTGGAACCGCCAACAACAACAATGCTTTCGGGGTTCAGTAGTGATTTATGGATCATGTAGTGATTTTAGAGCAAAATTATTAAAATTATCACGTTTTCCCTGTCTCAATTTGAACCTTGTTAATTTAATTGCCATGTCAACACTTTTCACTTTTGATCAGGATACAAAAAGCTGGACACTGCCACACACGGAAACTATTCTTTCCCGGCTCAGTTACTATTGCACAAACAATTGCTGGGAATACAAATTGCGTTCCGGCCATGAGCCGGAACGCTGATTTTTATGCGGTGTGTGTATAAATCGTGATTATTATGTAAGTTTGTTTGTCAAATAAAAGAAATGCAGAGATGGCGAACCCAATTGTGGTTTTAAAAGAATTGAAATGCGACCTGGTGTCACAGTTCGGAGATGACATCAAAGATGTGATCTTATTTGGATCCCAAGCCTCCGGTAAATCAGGCGCTGATTTTGATTACGACATCCTTATTCTGCTGTCGCATGATTATGACTGGAAATATCGGAACCTAATCTTTGATAAGGCTTTCGATGTTGGTTTGCGATACCAGGTGCTATTTGACCTGCACCTTTTGTCGATGAATGAGCAAATGAATACCTTAAAAGGGAAAGAACCAATTATTATGAATGCATTGCAGAAAGGGATTCATGCATGATTGATAAAGACAGCCGGGCACAATTAATCGCATATCGGGTAGAACAAGCAAAATCTACCGCCAAGGAAGCCGAATTCCTGCTGAATAACGACATGCTGCGTGGCTCAATGAACCGGATTTATTACAGCATGTTTTACATGTTGCAGGCATTATCCTTGCAACATCAATTCGAATCATCAAAGCATACTCAATTGCTGGGATAGTTTAATAAAACCTTCATTCATACTGGAATCATAGAAGTAAAGTTTTCGAAAATCATCACCAAAGGCTATAATCTATGGACAAAAGGAGATTATGCTACCATCTATGCTCTGGATAAACAAGAGCTTGTTCAGATGTTTAACGAAATGACCGAATTTAACGTGGAAATCGAACGTGTGCTTAATGCAACCCAGACGAACAATGCGGGTTAATTCTTCTTTATAAGCAACTGCTGACTTTTTCCTGTAAATATTAACAGCCAAAGTTGTACTTCGATAATTTATTTTCCAGAAGCTGTAACCTACAATTTCACCAGACCAATTAATTGGACAATTCCTTAGACAGATGACCAACGAAAGACGTTCATTTATTGTAGTGGACCTGCCCCTGCCTCAAGGCACAGTCAAATGGTTGATTTTCTTACTGCTTGTAATTTTTACCACCAAAAATTCCTTCTCCCAGTGGACCTGGCGCAACCCGTTGCCGCAGGGTAATGACCTGAATGTAATCAGGTTTGCCGGCGATCAGTCCATATGGGCCGGCGGGTACGTCGGAACGCTGATGCATTCGGTTGACGGCGGGCAGAACTGGAACATCAACAATATAATCGGCCACGATAAATTTGTGAACTTCATCGGAATTGACTTTCCAGACTATTCAACTGGGTATGCCGTGGATGAGTGGGGGTTGGTTTACAGGACGGTTGATGGCGGAATAACCTGGGATTCGGTATATTACGAGTATGATGAATATCTGACGGCCTCCTGTTTCACCAGCCCGCTGACGGGACATATCGCCTGTTCCCACGGAAAAATCCTCAGGACCACCGACGGCGGGACAACCTGGATCCCGCAGATCGTCAGCCAGGAAGCCTGGTTCAGGGGCCTGTCGTTTCCGACCCAGCAGACCGGTTACGCCTGCGGTTCATGCATCTCTAAAACCACCGATGGCGGCGTCACCTGGAACGTCGTTGTGAACGATACGACGAAATGGTTTTCCGGGATCGACTTTTCTTCGCCGGACGAAGGAATCGCCATTGGCAACAACGGGCTGGTGATGAAGACCGCCAACGGGGGTGTGACCTGGAGCAGCCAGTACCTTGGCGACTCGCTATGGCTCACCTCAATCGGCCTCTTTGGTCCCGACACTGTTTTACTGAACGGGTACGCCATCGGATACATACCTGCGTACATTTACCCGATGAAGTTCCGTAGCACGGACGGAGGCGCCACCTGGGCACGGCTGATCCTGCCGGATGATACGCTGATCACACGTGCGCTCGCCTGCCGGCCGGGAGGGACAGCCTATGCATCCGGCGGCTATGGGATTCTGGAGAAAACCGAAGATTACGGCAACACATGGACGCTCATCACAAACCTCATCAACCAGCCCCTTAGCTGGGGATACAGCATCTCAGGCATTGACTTCCCATCACAACAGAACGGCTACGCCGTTTCGGGCGGGTATGAAAGCCAGACGGGAACGGTAATGAAAACCACCGACGGCGGCGATAACTGGGTAAAGCTTGAGCCGAACTGGACCAGCGTGGCCAGGCCGTGCCTCGATTTCCTGTCCGATGACATCGGCTGCATTTGCAGTAACAACATCTACAGCACCTTCGATGGCGGTGCCTCATGGATGCTACGGTACACAGGCAGTTGGGATGTCTCCGTCAGGTCCGTGTCATTTGGGAACGGAACCACTGGCGTGGCCGTGGGAGACAAAGGACTGTTCCTGCGCTCGACCGACATGGGTCAGAGCTGGGGCCAGGTAGCCGGTTTGCCCAATCTCAATTATAAAGCAGTGCATTTCGCCGATGCAAATACGGCCTATGCGGCAGGGCCTTCAGCCATCCTCAAGTCTGCCGACGCAGGGGCAACATGGACCACAGTTTCCACGACCTACTCACTGCAGGCGCTTTGGTTTACGAGTCCTGCCATAGGTTTCGGAGTGGGAACTGACGGGCTGATCCTCCGGACAACCAACGGCGGCGCAACTTGGAATGTAATGAATTCTACGTCCACGGAAAACCTGAATGCGATCCATTTTTACGATGCCGATACCGGGTATGTGGCAGGAGGAACGGAGGTCATCAACGGAGTTGTACTGAAAACAACGGATGGCGGCACAACCTGGCACAAGCAGTTCGTCCCAGTCCTGTCCCCGTTATACTGCATAAGAACGACCGGGAACCATGCCTTCACTGGTGGGTGGGGCTGCTTTCTCTTCGGGACGAACAACGGAGGAGTTGGGGTTTCGGCGGGTCCGGAAACCAAACACCCTTTTCTAAATACTACCGCTTATCCCAATCCATCCGCCGGTCCGGTTATGATTCGATACACCCTTTCCTTAGATTCGGAGGTGCAGATCAGTTTTTTCGATGCCTTTGGTGCACAGGTAAAGGAACCGCTTGACCTCCGGCAGGAGCCGGGTACCTATACCCTCCGGTTTCCTTCCAAAGGGCTTAAACCGGGTCTTTATTTTTACACACTTAGGGTGAATGACCATACTGAAACCGGCAAAATTATTCTTATGAAATGAAAACTTATTCATTTTCTCTCTTCATAGTTTGTCTATTAACTTTCAGTTCGTTTACCTCCGGCGATATCCGAAGCCTTTATATAGTGCCGTATGCTGCATCTTCTGCTTTTGCCGCCGATTTGGACCTGGATAGGAAAAACGACCTGGTAGTCGGGCATAAAACGGCATGGCAGCATACCAATCCTACCATCTCGATCATCAAGAACAACGGTAATGGAATCTTTTCAATTTCCGACACATCCACAATTTTCTGCGGATACCAGGACAATATATTTGCAGTTGACATGAACAATGATGGGTACCCGGATATTGTCGCAATGGCCAAAGACTTCTCTTCCGGCACCGCAGTAAATTATATCAGGGTATATTATAATTCCATTGGCACTTTTCGGGATTATTACAACTTCAATTTAAACACTTCTGCCACCCCGAATGAGATAACTTATGGCGATGTGGATGGAAACGGGTACCCGGATCTGGTAGTTGCATCGAACGGGAGCGAGTTTTGGGGAATACTTTACAATGATGGAAAAGGAAATTTTTCAGCACCTGTCTATTATGGAACACCGGGTTCGTCGCCAACAGGCCTTGCATGCGGCGACCTGAATAAAGACGGTAGGGATGAAATCATCGTGTTCGGTGCCAAAACTGAAATCTATTACAGTCTTGCATCGGGATTTCATGAAGTGTTGTTTGGTGAACCGCAGCGAGATGGCTGGATTCAAGATATCAACCTTGATGGGAACAATGATATTGTATGTTGTGATGACCGGACCGTGACCATGTTCGAAAACAACGGTTCTGAAACTTTCATCAGACACGATGGCCCGCTTTTAAACGACAATTCCTTTCATTCCTGCCTGTCCGATTTTGACAATGACAGTTTGCCGGATGTATTGCTACAATTCGGTAACGGGTACAACGATATCGTGACAGTCCGCGATTACCCGTCAAGCCTGGATATCAGGTTCAATGACGGGAAAGGCCATTTTGTTGACCATCCATTGGCCGTTCAGGACAAAACCAGAACTACAAGCCTTCAGACATTAAAATGTTATCCAAATCCCGCAAGTGATAAAATAACGGTTGAAACATCGGGAGAAACAATGGGTTACATAGTTGAAGTTGTAAATGAGCAAGGTAAGTCTCTCTTAACCCAAAAGGTCACCCGCCCGAGAACCCAACTCGACATCAGCGCCCTCCCCGCCGGGGTCGATTTGGTGCGGGTGACAGGCAGTAAGCCGGTGCAGGTGGGGAAGTTCGTAAAACAGTGAATCGATACAAAACTTGATCTGATAGCATGATGAAAAAAATAATCTGCATTTTAGTTTTCATTTTTCCGGTTGTGACTTTTGCCCAGCAACCGTGGTTCAATGATTCACTGCAGGATCCTGGCTGGAAGTATGTCGGGAATGCCGCGTTTTCGGCAGGAGTAGCGTATGATGTAAGTCTCAGATTCAATCCGTCGGATAGCCTGCCGTATGTAGCTTACCAGGACAGAAATCTTTTCGAAAACATTACAGTGATGAAGTTCAACGGAACCCACTGGGTGAACGTGGGAAATGCTGGTTTCTCAACTGATTTTCCTGAGTACGTTAGCCTTGCCTTCAGTCCGTCTGATGGTTTTCCCTACGTGGCTTATTCTGATGGGATTGGTGGATTTAAGGCGCGGGTGATGAAGTTTAACGGGACCAAATGGGTAAATGTTGGCAATACAGGCCAGGGTTTCTCGGCAGGAGAAGCTGACTATGTCAGTCTTGCCTTCAATCCGGCAGATAATCAACCGTATGTGGCTTACAAAGATTATGGCAATGCCAATAAAGCCACGGTAATGACCTATAATGGGACCCGCTGGGTGAATGTAGGAAATGCCGGTTTCTCTGCAGGAGAGACCGACAATGAATGCCTCGCCTTCAACCCATATGATTATCAACCGTATGTTGCTTATATGGATTATGTAAGCTCCGGTATCAGCGTGATGACATTTAACGGAACAAACTGGGTGAATATTGGAACTGCAGGTTTCTATGCAGGCTCTGCGGATTATATCAGTCTCGCCATCAATCCATCGAGTGGTCTGCCTTATGTGGCTTTTGCAGACCGGTCAATTGCATTGAAAGCTACAGTGATGATGTTTGACGGAACCAACTGGGTTTATGTTGGAAATGCAGGCTTCTCCACAAGCCTGGCTCAATATGAGAATATTGCCTTCGGTCCGCGTGATGCTCAACCTTATGTGGCCTATGCGGATTCAGCCGGGTTGGCAACGCTCATGAAATTTAATGGAACGAACTGGGTCTCTGTCGGAAAGAAAGGTTTCTCGCCGGGAGTGGTTTATTTTCCGAGTCTTGATTTCAGCCCAGCTGATAAACAACCGTATGTGGCTTTTGAGGATGCGGTTACCGGATTTGCGTCCGTCATGAAATATGATTCCGTGGTGGGCTTAAATGAGCTGATTCAATCAAAATTATCCCTGTATCCGAATCCTGCGCACTCGACGGTGTATGTTTCATCCAGCGGTGCTTTAACCCATCAGAACGGATCACTTACCTTGTATGATATTCGTGGTCTGCTCCTTTTAACGAAACAGGTAGGAAATGAAACAACCGGGATTGATGTCAGTGGCCTGAAACCGGGCGTTTATTTTGTGAGGTTTAGCGACAATACGATGACACGGGAGTTGAAATTTATTAAGAATTAAGTGACTGTTTAAGTTTTATAAACCTCAAAATTGAATGACATGAAGAAAATTTCTCTTTTATTAGCCCTGTCTTTTTTTGTTCATTGTGGCATCGCCCAATTTTCAACCATGCCCTTGAACTATCCCTATAGCACAGGTTTCTTCTCCGCAAATATCGTTTCCATTGTGGATGCAAACCATGTATGGGTTGGAACTCAAAAACAACAGGCATCCACTGGAAACTATTTGAAATATTCCGTTGCAGTCAAAACTTCTGATGGTGGCAATACGTGGCAGTTTGACTCCATACCTGTACCCGGTAACCCATTGATCGTCGATGTTGCGGCCTGGGATGCGAATACCTGTTATTATCTTTTTATTGACCTAAATGCAGGTGGAGGTTCTCTGTGGAAAACAACGGATGGCGGATCCACCTGGACCAAAAAAACGACCAACCAGTTTAACGGGGGATTTCCTGATTTTCTTCACCTTTTCTCGCAGAATAACGTGCTTGTTCTGGGGGATCCTGTAAATGGCTATTTCGACATTCAGATTTCGCACGATGGAGGAGATACATGGAGCCGGGTTCCTCAGGCCAACATTCCTGCGCCACTTGCAGTTGAATCAGGGATAGGAGGAAAAGAATCCTCCTGTGTAATTGGTAATACAATCTGGTTTGCTTCCTCCGGAGGACGTTGTTTCAAATCATCCGACGGAGGCAATAACTGGACAGCCGTGATGGTTGAACCGAACACGGTACATCAGATGTGGTCGGTCTGTTTCACAGATTTGCTTCATGGAATTTTTTATAAAAGAAGTGCCCTTCCGGCCGTTTATTATAAAACGAGTGACGGAGGAGCAACCTGGACACCCTTTTCATTGGTTCCCGAAAAGTGGATGCCAGGAATAAGCCGTGTCGATGGAATATACGGGGGATATATCCTATGTGCACAAGATACAATAAATTGGGGGATTGAGACATCAGTATACTATACTCATGACTTTTTTAATTCTGTAAATAAAATAGATTCAGGTTTATACTCAAGCGCATTAATCTATTTCAAGGATGCAAATACCGGATGGCTAAGTGGTATCTGGCATCGTGATACCGCCATTTATAAATTCAATGGCGTTTTGACTTCTGTTAAAGATATAAAGAAGGTCACAGAGAATCTGACTATTATCCCTAACCCAAGCAACCAAAACGCCCTGGTAACCTTTCCCGCTGATTTTTCAGGACATAACAAAACAATGAGAATCACAGATTTATCAGGGAAAATCTTGTGGGAGTATTCCGTTAAGCCGAACGAAAAGGAGATGAAAATTAATTCGTCAGCCTTCTCAAACGGTGTTTATTCCATTGAAATAATTTCAGATCAAGGTCTGATTAAGAGCAATCGTTGGATAATTTATCATTAATGTCCTCTAAATGTGCGAATAAAAAACGACCAGGGGTGGTGTCATTGTCAGCGGCGATTATTCGTGATTTCACTGGCATTATTGTGATTATTCAACTGTACAATTTATATATGATTTTTTTAGACCCAATCAGTATTTATAAACAAAAAATAGATTGATATGAAAAAACTTATCTTTCTGACCATCCTTGGTCTCATTATGAATTCAGTAGAAGGCCAATTCGTCCGTATGCCACTGGCCTATCCCAACGATGGGTACTTTTATTCTCCGGAATCCATGTCTATCGTTGACCAGAATCATGTGTGGGTATCAACAATCAAGCGAAACACAGCTGCATTGGGTCAGTCTTACTACAAGGCTGCAAAGACATCAGATGCAGGAAACACCTGGCAGTTTTTCCAGATTCCTGCGACAGGCGACCAGTTTTTACCGGATGTAGAAGCACAATCTGAGGATGTTTGCTATTATTTTGTGGATACTCCCACCGGTAATAGTGATATCTGGAAAACCACCGACGGTGGTGGTACATGGGCAAAAAAAACCACAACTGAATTCAACGGCAGCTGGGGCGATTTTATCCACCTGTTTGGGAATGATACGCTAATTGCACTCGGTGATCCTGTAAACGGGTATTATGACATACAGCTTTCCAACGACGGAGGAGATACCTGGAGTCGGGTTCCCCAGTCAAATATCCCTCCGATACTATCAGGCGAACAGGGTTGTGGTGGCAAGTCGTTCAGCGTCATAGGAAATACAATATGGTTTCCTTCATACAAGGGAAGGTGTTTTAAATCCATTGACCGGGGACTTCACTGGACTGTCTCCGACGTAAATTCAGCAGGTGGTTTTCAAAATGGCAATGTCTGTTTCAGTGATCCTCTGCACGGAATCTTTTATTTAACATCATCCCCGTATAACTTGAATTACAGCTATTATAAAACGGATGACGGGGGTACAACATGGAACCCCTTTTCCATTCTTCCGAATACTTCAAATACTTCAAATTCCGTAATAAGCCGTATTGATGGGATTTATGGGGGATTTGTGTTGGCCACCTGTTTAGATTATTCGCTCGGCAAATCATATATTTATTATACAGATGATTTTTTTAATACGATGAACTTGATTGATTCCGTTACTCATTCAAATAACAAAATATTTTTCAAAGACGCTAGTACAGGCTTGTTAGGGGGAACCAATCTACCCGACAGCAGTATCTTTAAATTTGGGGGAGTTTTAACATCAATAGGATCCAGACCTTGTGAAACTGTCCATGTTAAAATTACGCCGAATCCATCAAACACTACAGCACTTTTAACATTTCCAACAAAATTCATAAATGATAGCAAGACAGTAAAGGTCTTCAATATCTCTGGCAATTTAATAGCCGATTTTAGCATATCTCCAAAAGTCAGTAATATTGAACTCAACGCTTCCGAATATCCGGATGGGCTTTATATTATTCGAGTGATTTCAAACCAGGGTACTGTAATGAATGCAAGATGGATGATTATGCATTAACTCATTTCATTCCTTAAGCATAATCCGGGATAAATAAACTAAATATAACTGGGCACAATAAGCCGCTAAATCGCAACAAAACCTGCATTAACGGTTCTTTTCATAAGTTCAACCTTTGCTGCGTTTAGCGGCCAGGCGTTAGCGGTCAGCTCAAAACCGAAATCAATAAAAAAGCAAAATGAATATAACAATCATAGGAGCCTCGGCTGGAATAGGATTAGAAACAGTA
>JBAXDH010000136.1:0-9759 GCA_037141055.1 bacterium
GTCATCATTTGCCAAACACTGGAAGATGCTGTTGCCGGCTTCACCGATATGCTGCAGGAATCCAGGTTCGGCAATGCATCGGAAAAAGTGGTGATCGAAGAATTTCTTTCAGGCATCGAGCTTTCTGTCTTTATCCTGACAGACGGGAAACATTATGTAACCCTTCCTGAGGCAAAAGATTACAAAAAAATCGGCGAAGGCGATACAGGCCCGAATACCGGTGGAATGGGCTCGGTTTCGCCTGTCCCGTTTGCCGATGATGCCTTCATGGAAAAAGTCAGCCGGCAGATAATCCTGCCAACCATGAACGGCCTTCACGCCGAGGGAATTGATTACAAGGGATTCATCTTTTTCGGACTGATCAGCGTGAGCGGTGATCCTTATGTCATTGAATACAACTGCAGGCTGGGTGACCCGGAAACCGAATCGGTGATCCCACGGATAAATAACGACCTGGTGCGGTTGTTTCAATCTGCTGCTGAAGGGTCACTGAACCGGGAAATTATGTCATTCGATTCTCGAACCGCAACCTCGGTGATGCTTGTTTCAAGCGGCTATCCCGGCTCCTATGAAAAGGGCAAATTGATCACAGGAGAAGAGAACGTGCAGGGAAGCATGGTTTTTCATGCAGGCACGAAGATGCATCCTGAAACAGGATTAACCATATCAGACGGCGGACGGGTCATGGCAGTGACATCCCTTGGAGCGACGATGGAGGAGGCCCTTTTGAAATCATACGGAAATATCGGAAAAATCAACTTCGACGGAAAAAATTTCCGTCACGACATAGGCTTCGATTTATAGGAAGTGTTTATAAAATTTTTCAAATCCAGCTTTTTTATTCAGTATCTCGTTATCGGGATCATCGGGCTGTCCCTGTGGCTGAGTGCATTCCTCAATCCACCGGGGATGCCTTTACCTGAAGGGCCGGTACCCCTTTACGCCTTGCTGTACAATTGGCTTCATGACATGCCGTTTTTATCCACCCTGATCGGTTTCTGCCTTGTGCTGACAGAAACTTACTGGCTTACCAGGATCCTCAGCCATCATGAGCTTGTACTGAAAAATTCATCCCTGTCCGCACTTGTTTTCGTGGTGATGATGAGTTTCCTTCCGGGGCAGCTCACGCTGAATCCAATCAATATTGCCCTGGCGTTTATGATTCTCATCCTGCATCACCTGCTTATCTCCTATAATAAGCCTGAACACCTCGACCGAATTTTCGCAGCCGGTTTTTTTACAGCCATTGCCAGCATGTTTTATCTGCCATTCGTCCTGTGGTTTGTATTTGTCGTCATCAGCTTCCTGGTTTTCCGCGCTGGAAACTGGCGGGCATGGATGGCTGCGATCATTGGTCTCATTACTCCTGTACTGTACCTGTCAGCCTGGTATTTCTGGCAGGATGAATTCATCAGGAAGGCCATGGAGTTTCCTGTATTTTTCAGCCATATCATGGTGTTCCCCAACCCGTTTCATACCGATTTCTATATCCTCTGCGGACTGATGGTAATCCTGGCTTTATGGGGAATCTTCCTGTTTCAAACCGGACCTGAAAAGACCGTTGAGATCAGGATCAAAACCAATATCATGCTGTGGACGCTTGTTTTCACATTACTTTCATTCATATACTCGGGTGAGATGGCAATTTTTCACCCGGCACTGGCAATGCCGGCGCTGGCGATGGTAATCACCGGCACGCTCATAGGGTTGAAAAAGGCGAGGATGGCTGAGATTCTGCTGCTGGTATATTTTATGGGGGTTCTGCTGAATAACCTGTTTATTCATGGTCTTGTGTATCATTAACCAGGACCTCATCCCCCGGAAATGACCTCATCCCCCGGCCCCTTCTCCTGGAGGAGAAGGGGAGGACATTCTAAGAAGATAAAATGCTGTTGAGCTATTATACGGAGAATCTCGTTGAAGCAGGGTGCGACGAAGCAGGGCGCGGGTGCCTGGCCGGGCCGGTGTTTGCGGCGGCAGTGATCCTGCCGCGCGATTTCAGGAATGAAACGCTCAATGATTCCAAGCAACTTTCAGAAAAACAGCGGGATATGCTGCGTCCGGTCATTGAAGCCAGCGCGGTTGCCTGGGCAGTTGCCAGCGTGGATGCTGAGGAGATCGATAGAATCAATATTCTCCAGGCCTCTATACTTGGAATGCACCTGGCTGCCGGCCAACTTACCTCAAAGCCGCAACTTCTGCTGATCGACGGCAACCGGTTTAAACCTTATCCGGGAATCCCTCACCAGTGCATTGTAAAAGGAGATGAGAAATACCTCTCCATTGCAGCGGCATCGGTTTTGGCAAAAACATATCGCGATGAATATATGCGACTGATTCATGAAGAATTTCCCGTTTACTGCTGGAACAAAAACAAGGGATATCCTTCGAAACTTCACCGGGAAGTCATTGCCAGGCATGGGATCAGCCCATTTCATCGGAAGACGTTCAGGATGATGCCTCTCCCAAAGCCATGACCCCTCCCCTGGCCCCTCCCCTAAAAAGGGAGGGGAATTGGTGCTGCAGGCGGCTTGGGGTGAGAATCTGCTTTAATTAAACCAGGGCTTATTGCATTGCCCCTGGTTTCAGCCAGGGGATGGGATGGAAGTTTGCCATCCGGCCTTAGCCCAATGCGTTGTGATTCATTTGTTCGACCGTTGTTCGGCTTTGTTCGACTGTTGTCCGAGCGCGTCCGGCCAGTCCGGTTGCCATCTATCCTTCCATTGATGGGTTATGCATCCATTACTGCCAAAGCGAAAACCGAACCGCAGGCTGTACCAGTCAGATTAGAAGCAAAGCGGGTTAAAATTTCAGCAGGTAACCCACCAGATTATCCGATTCGCAAAGACCTGATTTTTTTCTGAGGCGCGAACGCGATACCCTTATGCTGGCCTCTTCCTGATGAATGAATGCCGCGATCTCCTTCGAGCTCATGTTTAGACGCAATAGTGTGCAGAGGCGAATTTCTGACGGTGATATGTCGGGATGTACTTCGAGAAACTGCTTGTAAAAAGAGGGATTCAACTCCATACCTCATAACCTGCATCCGATAAGATATCCAGCATTATCGTCAGATTCACAGCTGAATCGTCGGCAATCAGCAGCTTGTGGCTCATCCTTGTTTTTCAGGTAGCGTAACTTTAAAAATACACCCTTTGCCGGGCTCACTCTCTACCGAAATTGATCCCTTGTGATATTTTACAAATTCGTTGCAGAATTCATCTGCCAAATAGAAAATTTCAACTAAATTTGATGTCTTAAACATAAGGGTAGTTTTTGTATACGTTTGTAATTCAATACTATAAAGTTACAAAACAATCCTTTATGTTTTACATTTTTATGAAATTTCTTATATCGAACTCAGGCTATTAGATTGTAAAACGAATAGAAAGAATAAATGAAAGCGAGCCAGGTAAAATCAACTTTTTTTATTACATGCATAGTCTGTGGTTTAGTAATTATTATTCAATGCACCCCCATCGACAAAAAAAGGAATGCAATACATACTGAGCTGATCCGTCAGGCAAATTTACTGAGTGTAACTTCACCTGAAAAAGCAGATTCGTTGTACCGGCTAATTGCAAATGATCCCCCCGAAGAACAGTCAGCCAATTATATCAATGCCGTAACTTCTTTAGCCGATATTTTTATCTCCAAAAGGGAGTTTGATTCTGCCAGGATATTCATTCAAAAAGCGGAACATTCCATTTCGGAAAACCCGGATACCACATTGCTTATTTCCATTCTGAATATCAAAGGCAAACTCTACTACCAGGAGGGCATCTACGATTCAGCAGTAAATGTTTACCAAAAAGGGCTTGCATTATTAAACAAAAGAGATGATAATCAGCAGAAGACTGCTTTTACGATTAATGCAGGGAAATCCGCCATGGGTAAAGGAAATTATTCCCTTGCGGCAAATCTGCTCGAAGAAGGGCTTAAAATGGCAATCGCGGCAAAAAGCAACAAACATAGTATGGCTGCACTGATTTCTTTGTCAGTTCTGTATTCGGATATGAAACAGTATGATGAAGCCATAAAATATGCAAAAAGACAGATTAACCTGGCCCTGACCATGGCCGATACGGTTTTGTATGCTCAGGCTATGATGAATATAGGCATTTCTTATAAGAATTCCGGCATGATTGACTCGGCACTTCTCTCCTATACCAAAGCATCCGAAGCTTTCGCAAAAATGCATGACAGCATGAGCATGATCATGACTCTTTATAATAAAGGTATAATTCTGAAAAACGCAGGAAAGTATAGCGAAGCAGAAGGGATAATGAAGTTTATAAATAAATACAGCAATGAAAATGAAATGTACGATGGACAATCGTATAGTCTTTCGGCACTGGCTGGTATATGTGAAGAAACCAACCGGAAAAAAGAGGGATTAATGTTTATTGATACTGCAATACAACTGGCCATAAAGCACAAACTTATCACCAGAATCAGCACTTTGTATCAACGAAAACACTCACTGCTTGCTGCCCAGGGCAGGTTTCGTGAGGCGTATGACATTTCGTTGAAGGCAGAAAAAATATCCGATAGTTTGTCGGGTATCGAAGTAAAGAAAGAAATTTTTGAATTGAAGGCAAAATACGAAGCAGAAGAGAAAGAAGCAGAAAATAGTTTACTCAAAAAGAACAATCTGATCATAAAATCGAAGCTGTTGATTCAGGAGCTTGCACTTGCCGTTACATTGCTTTTGGTTTCCATTCTGGTTCTTCTTTTTCTTTTATACCGAAAAAAAATCAGACAACATCAGGCTTTGTCCGAGCAAAAGGCGCTCAGGCTCGAAAACGAAAACCTGGCAGGTGCTTTTGCTCTTGAACATGCAGGCCTGCTGAACAAACTTAAGGAAGAAGAGCTGAGCAGGATACATTTAGAAAACGAGTTAAAATCCGAACAAATTGATAATCTTGAACTTAAGTCCGGTTTAAAGGAACAGGAACTGGTGTTTCATGCATTGGCGCGCGCTGAACTCAGCCAGCTTTTGTTAAAAATCATTGATAAACTTCAGCCCTTTACAACACGGCTGCGCCTCAAAAAAGATCAGGAAGAATTTTCTCAGATGCTAACCGGCATATCGCGCGACAGCGATAAAGAACCGCTGGCTCAATTCGAACTCCATTTCCGGCAACTGCATCCTGATTTCTACGAAAAACTCCTCAGCCGCTGTCAGCAGCTTTCAAAATCAGAACTGAATATCAGTGCCATGATCAGGCTTAATCTCTCCACCAAGGACATGGCAAACCTTGTGAACCTGAGTATCTCGACTATCGATACCAACCGTTATCATATCCGCCGAAAACTAGGTCTCAATCAGGGTGATAATCTTACTGCCTTCCTGATGAAATTTTAACCCCGCCTTCCCGATTCCTGGCAATATCAGGCAATTGTACCTACGTTAAGTATTCAGTACTTAGTAGTGTCGCAGTTCGATATTGATATAATGGTTGCCAGTACATATTCAATTCCTGCCACCAAAGCACAAAAACACCAAATGTCACAAAACAATTCCCGGTGGGAAGTAAAAATCAAAAACAAAATCCAGGCGAGGCAGTTTTTAATTAAAGGCACTGGAATCATATACAGCTATAAATATAAACATATATAAATATATATAAAGCACAGATAATGAGCATATTAAAATAGTATAGATAAGGTTGAAACCCGGCTCTACCTGGTATTAATCTAAATAAAGTTTTTATATGCCTGATTATCTATTATTTATATAATTACATCGAGTTATTCCCGAGGTTTTTCATGCCCCGAAAGCTAGCATGCACAGAAACACAGCCGTAAATTTGCATTTTTAAAAATGTTTATTTGTTTACACTTCATGAAAAACAATTTTACAGTCATCATCGCTGATCAGAAAGAGCCGGGAGCTCACTTCAAGCTACTGCCACAATCCGAAAACATCACCTGCCTGTATGCTGCAAATGCCGGCGAAGCACTCTTGCTTGGATCAAATAATCCGGGTGCTGATCTGGTACTTGTCAGTTCGGACCTGGAAGGCATGGCGGAATTCGATACGGTGAAAGAACTTGTATCCCAATTCATCAACAGGCCCGTGATTTTACTCTGTACCTATGTAAACCTCTCAACCATAAAGCTGGCAGGCATGCTTGGTTGCAGTGATGTACTCAAAGCTCCCATTGACAGCTCCAGCCTGCGCAGTATTCTGAACAGTTATTCCGCATAAATTTTGTAAGAGAACACTCATAAAAACCAGTAATAACTCATAAAATCATGAAAAACACCATTCTCCTATTCGTATTAATAATATCGGTTCTAGCCGCAAACGCCCAGAGCGTGGGCATTAACTCCGATGGCTCAAGCCCCAACAGCAGTGCCATGCTCGATGTGATGTCAACGACCAAAGGCTTTTTAGCTCCAAGAGTGGCTTCAACTGCTGCTGTAACTTCACCTGCAACCGGTTTATTGGTTTACCAGACCGGCGGCACTGCCGGATTTTATTATTACACCGGCTCAGCCTGGACGCTAGTGGGAACAGGTAGCGGTAATGGTTCGGTTACCAGTGTAGCCACCGGAACCGGACTTACAGGTGGTACTATTACCACAACAGGAACCCTTTCGCTTGCCAATACTGCTGTTACTGCCGGATCTTACACCCGTGCCACCATTACCATCGATGCGCAGGGCCGTATCACTGCCGCAGGCGACGGAGCAGCAGTTAGTTTAACTTCGGGAGTTACCGGCACCTTGCCCATTGCCAATGGCGGTACCAATGCTACAACCGCAAGTGCAGCTTTAACCAATTTAGGAGCAGCTCCACTTGCATCTCCAACATTTACAGGAACCCCTTCGTTACCAACCGGAACCACAGGTGTAACACAAACGGCCGGAAATAGCACCACCGCTTTGGCTACCACCGCATTTGTGAATACCGCAGCCGGAGTTCATGCTATCGGTGATAACTATATGGGTGGAAAAGTCTTTTTTGTATATGATAATGGAACACACGGCTTAATAGCGGCAACTGCAGATCAAGGTACTAACATTGCATGGAGTGCTGGTACCCTTACCAATACAATGGCATTGGCTTTAGGTGTAGGAGGCGGCTCAAAAAATACTGCAATTATAATTGCCAATCAGGGTCTTGGGGATGGAACAAATTATGCAGCAAGGGTTTGCAATGAATATAAAGTAACTATTAATTCAGTAGATTATGGAGATTGGTACTTACCTTCACACGCCGAGCTTACTTTACTTTATTATCAAAGATCAGCAGTTCTTGGCTTCAGCAATGTCCAATATTGGAGTTCCACGGAGGTCGACCAACTCCATGCCTATAACCTGAACTTCGGTTCTGGCGTTTGGGCCAACTATAACCTGAAGTCCGACTATACTAATTACTCTGTCCGCGCAATCAGGGCTTTTTAACTATTCATAAAACCACGAAGCCGGCAGCTTATTATGGCAAAGTAATGCCATTGCTGGTAAAAGCAATACAGGATCAGCAAGCCACCATCGAATCCCAGCAAAAGCAGATTGATGAGCTGAAAGCTTTAGTCGAAAAATTATTTCAAAAATAGATATCATGAAAAAACTGATTTACTCCCTGTTAGTGTTCTCCCTTGGCTGGTCGGCCGCAAACGCCCAGAGCGTGGGCATTAACTCCGATGGCTCAAGCCCCAACAGCAGCACCATGCTCGATGTTAAGTCAACAACCAAAGGCTTGCTGATTCCACGGGTTGCGCTTACCGGCTCAACTGATGTTGCTACCATTACCACACCGGCAACCAGTCTGCTCATTTACAACACCGCCACAACGGGCGACGTGACCCCCGGCTATTATTACTACAGTGGTGCAGCCTGGTTACGCCTTGCCGCCGGAACCATTCCTTTAGGTAGTGGCGGAACAGGCGCTACCAATGCATCTGATGCACGAACCAGTCTGGGCTTGGGAACAGCTGCATTGGCAAATACCGGAACTTCGGCTACCAATGTTCCCGTGCTCGATGGAAGTGGAAAGATTCCAAACAGTTTGCTTACTATCTCCGGTGGACTTGCCTATAAAGGAAATCAAAGCTTAACAGGAAATCCCACCGTAACGGTGGAAACTTCCGGAAATTACTATATTATATCAGTGGCAGGAAATGAAACCGGCAGTAGCTTAGCCTTTGCCGTTGGTGACTGGATGATAAGTAACGGTAGTGCGTGGCAAAAGATATCCAACAGCTCGGCAGTAACGAGTGTAGCCGGAAAAGCAGGTGCAGTAATACTCGCCGGCAGTGATATAACCACAGGTTCTGTGGCTGTAGCCAATGGCGGTACCGGTGCAACTGATGCAGCCACTGCACGAACCAACTTAGGGTTGGGAACTGCTGCTTTGGTGAATACCGGAACATCTGCTACCAATATCCCTGTTCTGGATGGCACCGGAAAGATTCCAAACAGCTTATTAAATATCTCCGGGCTTGCATATAAAGGCAATAAGAGCCTGAGTGGCAACCCAACCGTAACGGTTGAAACATCAGGTAATTACTATATTATTTCTGTAGCCGGAAAAGAAACCGGAAGTAACCTGACTTTTGCAGTAGGTGATTGGATGATATCCAACGGCACAGCGTGGCAACTCATATCCAACAGTTCAGCCGTAAGCAGCGTAGCCGGAAAAACGGGTGTAGTAACACTTACAGGAGCAGATATATCGGGCACTGTGGCGGTAGCCAATGGCGGCACAGGCACCGCAACCGGTTCCATAACCGGTACCACCGCATTAACTTTTGCAGCAGCAGGCACCAACCAAAATGTTACACTTACACCAAGCGGAACAGGATACACCTTGCTGAATGGCAACGTGGGCATTGGAACAAGTACACCAGCTACAAAGCTGGAAGTGGCCGGTTCAAATGAAATTATAGCCGGGTTCTACAGGCCCGGCCTACTCGATAATGGGTCTAATTACATTTTGATAGGAAAAAGCAATAACGTGAATGAGTGCGCCGCAATGGGTTTTACCAAACAAGCCACAATTTCCAGGGCATGGATAGGCATGATTGGAGATGACGTTATCGGTGGTCAAGGTCTTACAGTGCAGAAAGGAGGCAACGTGGGCATTGGAGAACCGAACCCGGTTTTTAAATTTAGTGTTATGGATAATTCTGCACAATACGTTGCGCAAATCCGTAATCGTGGCAACTCAAATAGCGCAAATGGTCTTCTTATAAGGGCCGGATCAAATTATGGTTCTTATGGCGCTGTTATGATTGGTTTTCAGAATATTGCTGGTGATGCGATGGGCAGTATCACCCAAACTGCTTATACAACTGTTGCTTACAATACCACTTCCGACCGCCGCCTGAAAAACAACATCGTAAACACCCACTTTGGCATAACCGATCTGATGAAAATACAGGTACGCGATTATGTGTACAAAGCCGATGCAAGCAAGACTCAGGTTACTGGCTTTATAGCGCAGGAGCTGTATGAGATTTTTCCCAATGCGGTTACCAAACCCGCTAAAGCCGAAGATATGTGGAGCGTCGATTATGGCAAAGTAACACCCTTGCTGGTAAAAGCCATACAGGATCAGCAAGCTACCATTCAGAAGCAACAAACTGCCATCGAATCCCAGCAGAACCAGATTAATGAGCTGAAGCGGATGGTAGAAATGATCAGGAAGAAGTGAGAATGTGTGAAAGTCAAAGAGCTTGATTGAATAATCATGAATCAATTTGAAACAAACAATATGAAGCAAATAGCATTAATTCTTTCACTTGT
>JBAXDH010000137.1:0-9220 GCA_037141055.1 bacterium
GTAAATCAAAACAAGACGGTAGTTGCACACATCAAAGACGTAAAGTTTTTGGGCTTTGGATTTTACTTTACAGCAGAAAAAATTGAATTTCCCCTCAACAAAACAGATGCAGAAACCTTTGTTTTTGCTGTTTGATGCTGCTGATTTATACCGCTCCCCTTAATCTTTCCGTGCCAATCAGTTTATCAAGTCATTCGTCCGGGCTTAAAATGTCTGAATATCTTTATATTGTCTTGATTACATTGTAGTTATTAAGCATTCCATTTCTCGTTTTCAACTCAAAAGGAGCAAAAACTCCCCGGATTTCAAAGAAAAAATCATGTTATCCTGGCTCTCTTAGAATTACCTTCCATCCTTAATCCTTTAGAAATGAAGACCTGGTTTCATTATTGGATTATAAATTGCGCCTAAAATACATTGTTAAACGAACCGTTTTCAGTGAAAAATTCCAAATGAAAAAGGAAGAGATAAAGGTAAACATCGTTATAAATAGTGTTAACTTTACAAGGGAAGCAAAATATCAAGATATGTATCCATGATTTCAGACAAACGGAGATTGCATATCCTTAAAACCGCCGGGCCAAAGGACGGATCGGTAATTTACTGGATGCAGCGCGATCAGCGGGCGACCGACAACTGGGCTTTGCTTTATGCCCAGGAACAGGCGCTGGCCATGAATCAGCCGCTTATTGTGGTGTTTTGCCTGGTTCCGGGGCATATGAACGCAAACATCCGCCAGGTTGGTTTCATGATCAGGGGCCTGGCAGTGGCCGAACACAAACTCGCAAAGTGTCATATTCCTTTCACTCTTTTGCACGGCCTGCCCCAGGATGTGCTTCCTCGATTCCTGGTTGAGAACGGGGCGGGAATGCTTGTCACCGATTTCAACCCGCTACGCATTCCGATGGAATGGAGGAGAAGGATGGCGGAACGTGTGGACGTGCCATTTTACGAGGTTGATGCACACAATGTGATTCCCTGCCGTTATATTTCCGACAAGTCCGAATATTCTGCCTTCACCTTGCGAAAAAAGGTTGAACGCCTGCTGCCAGATTTTCTTCTCGACTTTCCTCCACTGCTGAAGCATCCCTCGTTTCCTGACACACCAGAAATAATCGGGACAGATTGGGTAGACGTAATGAAGTCGCTCCATGTGAACCGTGAAGTTCGCGAAGTTGACAGGTTCCCGGCCGGGGAAATTGCAGCTTCAGCTGCCTTTTGCAGCTTCCTTGGTGAGCGGCTTGAAAAGTATGATACCGACCGGAATTTCCCGGACAAAAACGGACAATCGAATCTCTCGCCTTACCTGCATTTCGGTCAGCTTTCCGCCCAGCGACTGGCCCTCGGGGTTCAGCGATGCGATGTAAAATCCGAATCCAGGGTTGCCTACCTGGAGGAACTGATCGTGCGGCGTGAACTGGCGGATAACTTCTGCCTGCATAACCAGCACTATGACAATGTCAGGGGATTTCAGCCATGGGCAAAAGCTTCGCTGGACAAGCACCGTGATGACCCGCGTGAATTCGTCTATACGCTGGAACAGTTTGAGGATGGGAAAACGCATGATCAACTTTGGAATGCTGCCCAGTATGAAATGAGATCAACAGGTAAGATGCATGGTTATATGCGCATGTACTGGGCGAAGAAAATCCTGGAATGGACGGCATCTCCTGAGGATGCCATGGAAATTGCGATTTACCTGAATGACAAATATGAACTCGACGGGCGCGATCCGAACGGGTATGCGGGCATTGCCTGGTCCATCGGGGGGACTCATGACCGGCCATGGGGGGAGCGTGAAGTATTCGGCATGGTTCGTTATATGAATTTCCAGGGTTGTAAGAGAAAATTTGATGTTGAGAAATATATCAAGGGGTGACAAATTACAAGTGACAAGTAACAAGTGACGAGTGACAAGTGACGGGTGACAAGTGAAATATTGGAAGTTATGGAAGATATCAGGGATTGCCAGTGGCCAGCAAATGATCCGTTGATGACCAGGTATCATGATGAGGAGTGGGGTGTTCCGCTGCATGACGATCAGAAATTATTTGAGTTCCTGGTGCTGGATGCCTTCCAGGCGGGATTGAGCTGGCGGACTGTATTGCATAAACGTGAAAATTTCCGTGCAGCCTTCCATGGATTTGATGCCACCAGGATTGCCGGGTACGGGCCACCGGATTTTGACAGGTTGATGGCTGATGCCGGGATCATCAGGAATAAAGCCAAAATAAATGGCACCATTCAGAATGCAAAATGTTTTTTGGATATTCAGAAGGAGTTTGGATCCTTTGACCGCTATATCTGGCAATTCACGGGAGGAAAAACAATCAACAACAGGATCAGGAGCCTGAAGGAGATACCGGCGTCGTCAAAAGAATCGGATGCCATGAGCAAGGATATGAAAGCAAGGGGATTCAAATTTGCCGGCACTACAATTTGCTATGCCTTTATGCAGGCTGCCGGAATGGTGAATGACCACCTGGTTGGCTGCGCAGCAAATAAATCCATGTAATTCTTTAACCGGGAATCATCAGTCCTTAGGCTGTTTTGGCTTCACGATGGTGAACATCCTGCTGATGTTGAATCCCAGGAAAATATCGCCGTTTGACCATTTCCCGCGGGTGTCGGTGAGAAAGGTCTGCTCATATTCCCCGTAGGAGTTCGTAAGAAAAATCTGGAACACGTGCCCGCCGGTTTCGATATCCACTCCCAGGGAAAAAGAATCGTACACTTTGGAAGAAACGACCTGCCCTTTGAAAATGTAATGATACTCGGCATTGATGGAAACCCTCTGGCTTACTTTCACACGGCCCCCGGCGCCAAGCGTAAATATATCATTTGCATCGGCCGAAGTCGGGACGATGTTTTTGTGCACATACGAAGGAGTTATCTGCAATGAAAGGGCGTTCCCGAATTTACGGGCAACTATTGCCTGAACACAGTAGGTTATCCTCGAACTGAAATAATTGGTGCGGTCGGGATTGGCCCATTTGGTGGTGTAAATGGCTGTATTTGCGAAAATGTCAAGGGTGAGGGGCATTTTCTTTGCGCCTTTGCTTTGCCGCAATACTTTGAATTTCAGAAATCCATCCCATGTGTTTTTGTCGGTGTTCAACCCGGCGCCCAAACTGAGCCAGTTGAACAACCCATATTCAAGGCCCAGCCTGATGCTTGCCTGCTTGATGCCAAAAAGGTTCTCGTAACCGGTATTTATTGCCCCGAAATGGTGCGTGATCAGGAAAAGCATGTTCCCTTTCGGGGTCAGTTCGCTGGATTGCCCGATCACGATGCGCGTTGTTTTGAAAGTGGCCGTGGTATAGTCGATGGCCGGTTTTTCATTCTGATTGATCATGTTCATCAGATCGTCCTGTGCTTTGACGGATGACACGAACAGCGTGCCGGTAAATACGAGTATAAAAAGTAGTTTTTTGCCCATGTTACATGTTTGCTTTGTCCAATGTGATATCAACGGTAACTTCGATGGTTTTGGAAAGGTTGTTGCTGACACTGCCCGGTATGGATATTTTATAATCAGCGACTGCCAGGTTGAATTTTGCTTTGCCAATCAGTTTTCCCTGTTTCATTTCAAAGGTGCCCTTCTCTTTAACATCTTTTGTTACACCGTGCAGGGTAAGTTTCCCTTCAACATCAGCATTGTATACACCGTCTTTGGTAATGTCGACATCCTTGATGTTGGTTACCTTTCCGACAAATGTCGCTGCGGGGAATTTATCGGATTCTACATAATTTTCATTGAAATGTTCCTGCATGAGCGCCTTTTCAAATTCGAAGGATTTCAGGAGCACTTTAAAGACAAATCCACCGGTAGCCATATCAAGTGCACTGTTGACCTGCCGGTTATGGGCTTCAATTTTTTCCAGGGGTGAATCGGAAAAGAATTTGATATGCCCGGATTTGGTGATGAACTTTTGAGCACCGGCCGAGAAAACGGTCACAAATGCCAGCACAAAGAATATTGAGATAGTCCGCATATGGTTGATTTTTTTATTGATTGATAATGGAACATTTTTCAAGGACCACATCGGTTTCATTGTAGCCGGTACAATACCCCTTTACTTTGACTTCACCGTCGGGCTGAAGTTTGCCGGCAGCATCACTGAATTTTTTCAGCATGGTGCAACGGACACCCTCATCGCCGAAGTCGCCCTGCGTAAACACAAAAACAGCCGTTACAAGCGAATCCGCCGATTCCACCTTGCTCAGTTTGCCTGTCAGTGCAATCATCTTGCCATTGTATTTGGCGGAGGCAGCATCCTTGCCTGTTTTATATTCCTGGTAAAGATCCTGGGCATTCAGGCTGAAGGAAGCTTCTGCATTTTCATAATCCGGGTGTGATTTATTGTAATAAAACTTATACACAAAAAATAACGCAATCATCCCTATCACAAAAAGGCCAAGAACGATTTTAATCCATGTTTTCATAAATTCGGCTTTTTAGATAACCTTGCATTCATGCATTCCCCGATTTTGATTTTTGCATTCTGCATTTTGTAATTTGAATATTAATTATTTAATGCCCCTGCATCAATCCATTTTTTAATTTTTGTCCTATCACAAATCGAAAGTGTATCCAGTGCGCCCTGGGGCATATGTGTTTTTTGTGGTCCGGCCCAGGTAACTCCGTACCAAAGGTTTCCATCCAATGCCACAACATTGAGCCCCTCAGGAGTGTTGGTTATAACATTGCCGGAAGGATTGGATGCATTGTGGCAAATATTGCAGTTGGCGGCCATGATTGGGGCTATTGATTTGCCGTACGTCACATTTGCAGTATCCCCGCATGCGACCAAAGGGTACAGTTCATTCTCCTTATCATAATAGCAACCTGTAAGGGTGAGGCCGAATAAAAAGATCATGGAAGTGAGGCGGACAATATTTTTCATATAAGAGTTGTTTGGTTTACCTTCAGGGCTATCCATTGTTTTTTAACGGGTCAAAGGTAGAATAAAAATTGGTATGATCTTTTTTGCTAGATTTGTTTTGCCGGAGACGGCTATATGTAAACTGCTATAAAATAATCCCATGGACAGTGCATTTGAAAACTACCAGGCAAACAACAGGGTCTATATCTTCTCTGAAATGCTTGATATCATCAAGAATGACGAGACATACCAGATTTTCCAGGGAGCAAAGCCCCTGTTGACACCGCAAGGCCATCCCTTTGTTCACACATCTGAACGCGTCGCCCACCTGATCCTCACCGATCTGATGTTCCTGGAGGGGGAAAAATGGCGAAGAACCGGGGCTCCATGGTTGTATGCCTTTCAAAAAGATATGTTCGGGGAAACCGGTGATCCGTTTCTTTCCGAATGGGAGCACCTGATTGAAACGGACCCCTTTGTTGCCATAAAAATAAACGGGAAAACCACGCTGAAGCCTTTTGGTCCCGAGGAAGAGCTCTTTTCATTTGCATTTGTTACACTTTCTGCACTGGTAAGGTCGGTAAATGAATTCGTAAACTCCATGATGGGCGAAGTGATTGTCCAGGAAACCGATTCGCACCCATTCCCGGAGTTGTTGCGCCAGAGTTACGGCCACCTCACAACGGAGCAGAAGGTGGTGGTGCAGGCTCTGAGCGGTATTCATTCGTCGGGGATCGTATTGCCCCTGATGCTCGTCACCGGCATCATCAGCCGGGTTGAATATGCAAAAGGTCTTGTTGCATTAAAAATGTGCCCGGCCGCCGGCATGACGGACATTTTGCTTGACCTTGCACATGCGGAAGATTATCTTGAGTGCCTTGAACAAAGAACGGAAGCAGGGCGCCAGGTAGGCTCAATCATCCGGGAGGGGGAAAACGATGTCATCGAATTCAAATCAACGCTTCGCTGGGATATCCGCGCAGGCAAGACCAACCAGGCGGTTGAGCGGGCATGCCTGAAAACCGTTGCCGCATTTCTCAACTCAGCCGGCGGAGTTTTGCTGATTGGTGTGCGCGACGACGGATCCATTGAAGGCATCGAAAGTGATAAGTTTGTGAATGACGATAAATTTCTGCTGCACCTGTGGACGCTCATCCGCACCTGCCTCGGGAGGGATATAAGCCCGTATATCCGCACCAAGCTGGAGAAAATCGAAGACAAAACCGTTTGCGTGGTTCACTGCCATCAAAGCACCAGGCCCGTATTTCTCAGGCAACCTGGATTCGACGAAGCATATTATATCAGGGTTGGTCCGTCGAGCAATGCCATGGATATCAGCGAAGCGCTGAAGTACATTGCTGATCATTTTTAACCGCAAAGGGCGCAAAGTACGGCACAAAGAGCACGACGGAAGGCACTTTACCAACGCGGGTTCCCAAACATCGATCCTGGCCCGTATGGATTTTTCATGATGGGATTCTGGTCAAACGGATCATATTGGTAAGGATTCACGCCATCAGAATACCGGAACCCGGCCTGGATGAAAACATGTTCCCCTATCCTGTAATTGACATTGAAGTTAATTCCCTGCGCTCCCCTGGCTGAAACCGGGTTGAAAGGATTATAGGGGAGGGGATCTGTCGTTATCGGAAACTGCTTGAAAGCCGATCCGGAAATGGTGAGGCGGTCGTTGACAATATACTCGTCGTTCACATAAACCATGGCGCTGGTAAAGTTCCCGCTGCTTCCGCTGTTCAGGTCATTCCTGAAATAAGGTTTTGCATCAAAATAGTTTGTCTGGATGATGCTGATCCCGCCGCCGATCCTGAGCCGCTTGTTCAGGTTATACGATACGCCCGGTGAAACATAGGTGTTCAAGGCCGACCCGAATCCGGAAACAGATGTGAACTGTGAACCCAGGGTTACACTGTAATTGAATTTCTTCGGCTGAAAGAAACGATCGCCGCCTGCACGAAGTGTGTCATGCACAAACCCCTGGCCGAATAGCCCGGCAGCAGATAAAAACAGCAAAACAAATGTTGACAGTCGTTTCATATCCGGCAACAAAGTTAATGATTCCCGCCCAGCCTTGCTCCGCGGTTGAGTATGAAAAATGTTAAATTTTCGGTAAATCATTACCTGAACGCAATATTCTTGCGTGCCGTAATTTTCTCACAATAATGACAGTGCAGTTTCAGGTCCTTTTTATCTATTACCGTGAACTTTGTAATGACATCTTCGTTGTTGGTTATGCAATTCGGATTGAAACATTTCACGATGTTTTCGGCATAGTCGGGAATTTCCACCTGTTTCTTCTCGATGACCTCGAAATTTTTAATAACGATAAGGGTCGCAGATGGTGCAACAAGGGCAATTTTGTTGATGTCGTCGCTTTTGAAATACTTATTGCTCACCTTTATGATGCCTTTTTTACCCATTTTCTGGCTGTCGAGGTTTGTGGCAATAAGCAACTGGTTTTGATATTCGCTCAGGTTGAGTATTTTGATGACCTGGAAGACGCTGACCGATGGAATGTGGTCGATTACCGTTCCGTTTTCGATCGCCGATACCTTGAGCTCTTTTCTGAGAATTTCTTTTTCCATGATTTTCAATTATTTTCTGTTATTCAACAACTCCGAGGATAGAAGCAAGCAGGGCCTGCCTTACGAATACGCCGTTGAGCGCCTGGGTGAAATAGTATGCTTTCGGGTTGTCGTCCACATCGGTAGTGATTTCGTTGACGCGCGGCAGCGGATGCAATATTTTCAGGTTTGGTTTCGCCCCTTCCAGCATGGAATTTTTGAGAACATAGGCGTTCTTTACCTTTTCATAATCCAGCGGATCGGAGAAACGCTCTTTCTGGATCCTGGTCATGTACAGAATGTCAACGTTAGGAATAACCTCCTGCAGGTCGGTCGACTGGGTGTATTCCAGGTTGCGTCCCTTGATCGACATTTTCACAGCACTCGGCAGTTTCAACTCCAGCGGCGAAACGAGATGAAATGTTGTTTTGTAGTTGCACAGTGCCTGCACCAGTGAATGAACAGTGCGGCCGTATTTAAGGTCGCCCACAAAGGCCACATTCAGGTTGTCGAGCGAACCCTGCGTCTTCCTGATTGAATACATGTCGAGCAATGTCTGCGTAGGATGCTGGTTTGCACCATCCCCGGCGTTGATTACCGGAACAGAGGCCACCTCACTGGCAAACCGTGCGCTTCCTTCCCTGGGATGCCGCATCACGATCAGGTCGCAATAGTTGCTCACCGTGAGAATGGTATCGCGCAGCGATTCTCCTTTTGTCACGCTGGAACTTGACGAATCGGTAAACCCGATCACGCGGGCGCCCAGTCGGGTTGCGGCGCTTTCGAAGCTGAGCCGGGTACGGGTTGAAGGTTCAAAAAACAGGGTTGCCACCACGAAATCTTCCAGGATCCGCTGTTTTGGCCGCTTTTCAAATGCGCCGGCCAGGTCGAGAATCCGGGTGTGCTCCTCACGGGTAAAATCATTGATGGACACTAAACTTTTATTTTTCATTCGCTGGGTTTTAATCGTGGATGTTGGTTTAAACAAAATTAAAAAAAATCCCGGTGAAAACCGGGATTTTTAACGACTACTTTATTTTGTGTTTTTTCAGAAAACCACCCAGGATGTCATCCAGGTCGGGTTTTCCGATTTCCTGGAGATCATAGTAAACACGGGTGTTTGGTTTCTTGATTTTCACCAGGCGGTTAAGGTCGATCGGGGTGGCAATCACGACAGAATCGCATTTAACCTTGTTGATTGTCGCCTCAAGATCTTTTACCTGCTGGTCGCCGTATCCCATGGCGGGCAGCAACGTGCCGATGTTGGGATAGATCCTGAAGGTTTCAGCCAGTTTGCCGACAACATAAGGCCGCGGATCAACCAGTTCGGCAGCACCGTATTTCTGGGCTGCAACAACACCGGCGCCGATCTTCATCTCACCATGGGTGAGGGTGGGGCCATCCTCGATCACCAGGACGCGCTTGCCGCGGATAATGGACTCGTCGTCCACCCGGATGGGGGAGGCGCCATCGACGACAATTGCTTTCGGATTGATCTGCTGGATGTTATCGCGAACGGTCTTGATATGCTCGGGATACGCCGAATCAATTTTATTGAGTACGACGACATCGGCGATCCTGATATTGACCTCGCCGGGATAATAATTCATTTCAGCTCCCGGGCGGTGAGGATCGGCAACCGTTACCATCAGGTCAGGTTTGTAAAACGGGAAGTCATTGTTTCCGCCATCCCATAAAATGATGTCGCAACCGTCCGGATCTTTTTCGGCAGCACGAAGGATGGCTTCGTAA
>JBAXDH010000138.1:0-8979 GCA_037141055.1 bacterium
TAGTAATTGTTGAGTCTCCGGCCAAGGCCAAAACCATTGGCGGGTTTCTGGGGAAGGAATTTACAGTGAGGTCGTGCATGGGTCATGTTGCCGATCTGTCGAAGAAAGATCTTGGTGTTGATATTGAAAATGGATTTATTCCAAAGTATATCATATCACCGGAAAAGAAGAAAGTGGTTGCCGAACTGACCAAACTTGCAAAGGATTCGGAATGGGTGTGGCTGGCATCTGACGAGGACCGCGAAGGAGAAGCCATTTCATGGCACCTGATCGAAGCGCTCGGCCTTGATGAAAGCAAAACCAAACGCATCGCTTTCCATGAAATCACCAAATCTGCGATCCAGGAGGCCATTGAACATCCGCGCAGCATTGACAAACACCTGGTCGATGCCCAGCAGGCACGCCGGGTTCTTGACCGCCTGGTCGGTTTTGAGTTGTCACCTTTGCTGTGGAAAAAAATAAAGCCCTCCCTCTCGGCCGGCCGGGTTCAATCCGTTGCCGTTCGCCTCATCGTGGAACGGGAGGAGGAGATCAAGACCTTCCTGAGCACTTCCGCTTTTCGCGTCATCGGGGATTTTGCCGTAAAGAACGGAGAGAGGCAAAGCGCCGTCAAGGCTGAACTTAACAAACGCTTTGTTCAAAAAGCGGATGCGCTTGCTTTCCTGCAGAAATGCATCAGCGCCCAGTATACCATTGAAGAAGTAGACACCCGGCCCGCGAAAAAATCGCCCGCCCCGCCGTTTACAACCTCCACCCTGCAGCAGGAAGCCTCCCGCAAACTGGGCTTCTCCGTGGCCAACACCATGCGCGTTGCACAGGAGCTGTATGAATCGGGTCTGATCACGTACATGCGTACCGATTCTGTCAATCTTTCGGATATGGCCCTGGCCATGTCACGGACCGAAATCACTTCATCCTTCGGCGCCGAATATGTGAAAACCCGCAAATTCGCTACCAAAACCAAGGGTGCGCAGGAGGCGCATGAAGCCATTCGCCCGACTTACATGACGAACAAAACCATAGATGGCGACAAATCGCACAAGCGGTTGTATGAACTCATCTGGAAACGCACCATCGCATCGCAGATGGCCGATGCCGAGCTGGAAAAAACCAATGTTACCATCGGGGTTTCCACGGCACCTGAAAAATTCATTGCGAGGGGAGAGGTTATCAAATTCGACGGCTTCCTGAAAGTGTACCTCGAATCCACCGACGAAGACGAGCAGAATGGCGAGGAAGGAATGCTGCCACCGATGATCGCCGGCGAAAAACTCGGCCTGAACGAGATGACCGCCCAGGAAAAATTCACCCAGCAACCGTTCCGGTATACGGAAGCCATGCTGGTGAAAAAACTGGAAGAACTCGGCATTGGCCGCCCCTCCACCTATGCCCCCATTATTTCCACGATCCAGAAGCGTGAGTATGTCGTCAAGGAAGACCGGCCCGGCTTTCAGCGTTCCTTTACCATGATAACCCTGAAAAAAGGAGCCATCACGGAAGAGGTCAAATCGGAAAATGCCGGGTATGAAAAATCCAAGCTTTTTCCCACCGATATCGGCACACTGGTGAACAATTTCCTGGTACAGCATTTCAACAACATCCTCGATTATAATTTCACGGCTAACGTGGAAGAGGAGTTTGACGAAATCGCCGAAGGGAAAATGGTATGGAACCAGATGATCAAAGAGTTCTATTTCCCGTTTCACAAGCAAATTGAGGCCACCCTTGAAAATACCGGGAAGGTGAGCGGTGAAAAGCTGCTTGGCAAAGATCCCAAAACCGGCGAGAATATATTTGTGAAAATCGGCAGGTACGGACCGATGGTTCAGATGGGAGATGCGGAGGCTGAAGCAAAGCCGAAATTCGCATCCCTTAAAAAAGGCCAGAGTCTCGACACGCTCACCCTGGAAGAGGCGTTGGAACTTTTCAAACTTCCGCGCACACTGGGTGAATTTGAATCAACCGAAGTCGTGGTATCCACGGGTCGTTTCGGCCCTTACATCCGTCACAAATCGCTGTTTTACTCACTGCCCAAAGAGGAGGATCCGCTTACCATCGAACTTGACCGGGCAGGTGAGATCATCCTTGCCAAACGGCAGTCCGACAGTCAGAAAATCCTGAAGGAATTCACGGAAAACAAAACACTGATCCAGGTTCTCAATGGCCGCTTCGGAGCGTATATCACCAGCAATAAGGAAAACTACAAGATTCCGAAAGGGAAGGATCCGAAGTCGCTTACCCTGGAAGAATGCAAAGCCATCATGGCGGAAACGCCGCCATCAAAATCAAAAGGCAAGGCAAGGAAGAAAAAATAGTGGTTCAATAACTGCAGATCAGGGTTTCTTTACGATCTCGACCCGCCTGTTTTGTGCTCTGCCTTCTTCCGTTCGGTTGTCTGCAACCGGCTTTTCCTGTCCCCAGCCAATGGCAGATAACCTGGTTTTGGCCACTCCCTTTGCAATAAGTGCATCCATCACCGACCTGGCCCGGCCGTCGGAAAGTTTCTTATTGCCCGCAGCATCACCCGTATTGTCAGTATGTCCTTCAATGCTGATTTTGAGGGCCGGATCAAGGTTTAACAGCTGGTAAATCTCATCGACAATGGGAAGCGATTCCTTTTGAATGGCCGATTTGCCGGTTTCAAAGAGAATATTCAAAGCGATATATCCATTTTGGTTCAGGGCATCCAGCATTACATTCGCAGTTATTTCCTGCTTCATTGCCTCCAGCTCAAGCACGTTCAATATAATATCACTTGAATTGATGCAGGAAACTTTTATCCTGTATTCCTTCCCGTTTTTGTTCAGTTCATAGCAGCCAAGTCCATTGTCCTCATAGATCTTTTTGCCTCCGGCTTTCAGCACCGCATTTGCATAATTTCTAACGATCTGCAAAAAACTCGGTTCCGTTTTTCCCGATTCCTGGTTAAATACATACCAGCTGTAGCTGAGAGTTCCTTCCAGTTTTACATCTTCTCCCTTGCCGTTGTAAAAATCGAGCGCATTATAGTTCAGGGTACATTCTGAAATTACATATCCCGGCATGCGCGAAAACAGCGGATGGTCTTTACATCCTTCGGCATCCTGTGAAAATCCTGCAGTGATGCCTGTCAGCATCAAAGCTATGGTTATAACAAGTTTGTGCATCTTGAAGATTTTTATTTGTGATGGTATATTTAGGTTAAAAGCTTTGTCAGAAAGCATAAAAGAACAAATATAGGAATTCCTGATTGAAGAAAAGCAATTTTTCATCCGCCGGCATTGTGTATATTTGAAGAGTTTTTAACTGAATAAACCTTTTTATCCCATGGATCTTTCAGCTTTTTTCGAACCCATCGACCTCGATGAATTTCCCTTCAGCGGAGAAACAACAGGCCAGGCCAGGCTTGGCAACATCATCCACGTTCACACCGTTGCGGATGGAATGCCCGACTACACCTCCTGCAACATAGCCCTGATCGGCGTGACCGACGACAGAAAAGCCATTGACAATGCCGGTTGCGGACTGGCGCCGGATACCATACGGAAATTTCTTTACAAGCTCAACATCGGCCCCTACCCGGTCAAAATGGCCGACCTGGGAAACATTAAGAACGGCTTTACTGTCACCGATACATATTTTGCCCTGAGTTCGGCAATTGCCGAGATGATCGAGAACAATGTCATTCCGGTGATCATCGGCGGGAGCCAGGACATGACTTTCGCCAATTACCAGGCCTACCAGAGCCTGGGGCAGATCATCAACATTGTTGCCGTCGACCCCATGTTCGACCTTGGCAAATCGGAGGAGGAACTCAATGCCCAATCCTACCTGAGCAGCATCATTCTGCACCAGCCCAATTACCTGTTCAATTATGCCAACATCGGGTATCAGACCTACTTTATTGACCAGGATGCACTCCGGCTGATGAAGAATCTTTTCTTCGATACCTTCCGGCTGGGAATCGTGAGGGAGACGATCGAAGATGTTGAACCCATCGTGCGCAATGCCGACATGCTTACGTTTGATGTCTCCGCGATTCGGAAATCGGATGCCCCGGGGAACGGAAATGCCACGCCGAACGGCTTTTACGGGGAAGAGGCATGCCAGATCGTACGGTATGCCGGGTTGAGCGACAAGCTTACCTCCATCGGCTTTTACGAAGTGAATCCGTCGTATGACAAAACAGGGCAGACGGCCCACCTGGTTGCGCAGATGATCTGGTATTTCATCGATGGCTATTATAACCGCGCCCGCGATTTTCCGTTCAGGAACGAGGAAGACTACCTGAAATACCGCGTCAGCATCAGGGATCACAAGGAAGAGATTGTTTTTTACAAGAGCAAGAAAACCGACCGATGGTGGATGGAGATTCCTCTGCCTGCCGAACAGCGCATCAAATATGAACGCCATTACCTGGTTCCCTGTTCCTACAAGGATTACCAGATTGCCTGCGAAAACGACATCCCCGACCGCTGGTGGATGGTGTACCAGAAGTTAATGTAGTATCGGAGGCCAGGCAAAACCTCAGTGACAGAATTTTCCCCGGATCACGGGTGCCGGTGAACTCGCCGTCGTAATCTTCCAGGCCGATGATTCTGAAAGGTTTCTCATGCGGTTTCAGCATCTGGTTTGTTTGCCATGCGGAAAAATAGATATCGACGTATTCCTGGTATCCCCAATCCCACGAGTCGTCAAACATAATCCTTGCGGCCAGTTTTTTGTCAAAGGTTCTGGCAGTGATCAACGAATCAATCCGGCGGGTATCCTTAAACCTGGCAAATTCGGAAAACAACAGGTTGATCCCGTTTTTATGCAGAACGGGAATCATGCTTCCCACAAATTCCACCTGTTCTTTGATGCAATGTAATTCACCTAAAAAGATCACATCCTTGTCGTTGAACTGTCGAACTAGGTATATTTCTGCCGGTATAAGAGGGATCGGGTTTCCTGCTCTCTGCGCGACCGAAACAATAAATAAAAACGCGAGGAATGCAGTGCTTAAAATGGATTTTTTTATCATGGCTAAATTATCTAATTGATGGATCAACTCTATCCCTCTGATTCATCCGAGTCCAAAATTACAGTGAAATAATGGTTCATGTCTTCATGTTGACTATTTCACGAAACGGCAAATAAACATTATATCGGAGCGCTCCGGAGGAGCGCGATATTGGTAGAAACAAGGGATAACGATGATGTTTATCGGCCCCGGATGGGGTCGCATTATTGGAGCAAGTCGGCCACATGAAACCATTACCCGTCTGATGCAATGTTACAAACCATTTTTGACCCGATCATAACAAATGATAATACGACCCCGATGGGGCCGGGGATGCTGCCGTGGGCTTTTGTGCTACCAGGATTCGACCCCCTTGGGGTCTGAACTTCTCATTTTTCGTTATTCTATTTTCACTCACTGGTATAAAGTTGATCATTCAAAGATTTAACCACAAAATTCAAAAAGTTTTCCTGAAGGAACACAACGTAAATCGATCTATTTTTCTTATCCTTCGTGCACTTTGTGCAGGACTTTGTGTCCTTTGTGGTTCCATTACCCCAACCTCTCCGGATTTGCTGTCAGAAAACTTTTCCATCCGGTGAATTTCTTCCCGGTTTCCGGCCGGCCATTCTGAAAATAATGGCAAACCGCAGCAGCCAGTCCATCGGTTGCATCGGTGGTTTCTGGATTTTCGGTGATCTGGAGCAGGTGCATCAGCATGGCGGCCACCTGTTCCTTGGAAGAGGCTCCCTTCCCGGTGATGGATTGCTTGATTTTTCGGGGGGAATATTCAAAAATGGGAAGCGACCGCGACAGGGCTGCCGCAATGGCGACACCCTGGGCACGCCCGAGTTTCAGCATCGATTGCACGTTTTTTCCGAAAAAAGGTGCTTCGATTGACAGTTCATCCGGGTGGTACTGTTCAATAAGGGAAATCATCCGTTCAAAAATAATTTTCAGCCGAAGAGGATGATCGTCGTATTTGTTTAATTTTAGCACGCCCATCGCGAGCAGGCTGATTTTGTTCCCGGTCACCATGATTACGCCGTAACCCATGATGGTGGTTCCGGGGTCGATACCTAAAATAATGCGCTCGCCGGCCATAGTAAAAATGAATAACAGCTCAAAAGTACGGAAAATAGTGAACCTGCTGATTCAGCTGGCGATATTTGTAACGACCAGCCTGTTCGTGTGGCACCAGGTGTTTCGGAAAACAGATATTTCCGGGCTGATCCGGACCATGGAGGACGACCTGATGAAAACCGAATTCCAAACGGGACTCATCCTGGTGTTTCTGCTGATGTTTATCAACTGGAGCATTGAAGCCTTCAAGTGGAAGTACCTGATCGGGAAGGTGGAAGAGATAAGCCTTTTCAAATCCTTCCAGGCCGTTTTAACCGGGATCAGCGTCAGTTCATTTATCCCCAACCGCGTCGGCGAATTTTTCGGAAGGATATACATTCTGAAAACGGCCAGCCGGATCGAGGGGATCCTGATTACCGTGGTAGGAAGCATGAGCCAGCTGCTGATCACTGTGCTCGCCGGCTCCGCAGCCCTGCTGGTTTTTATTCCGAGTTATTTTTCCGGTGCCGGGATCAGCCAGGGCTATTTTTACCACGGTATGGTCATTCTCGTCATTACGCTTGATCTCATCCTGGTGGCAATGTTTTTCAAACTCTCTTTCCTGGCCACCCTCAAGGAACGGATCCTGCAAAACGGGCTGAAGCCGCTGAGAAAGTTTTTCCGGGTTTTTACATTTTATCACAACCGTGAAATGGCCACCGTAATGTTGCTGAGCCTTGCACGGTACATGGTTTTCTCCTCCCAGTTTTACATGCTGCTCCTGCTGTTCGACGTCAGAATTCCGTATCTTTCCGCACTGGTTTTAATTGCCCTCATCTATCTCATCATGGCAATAATTCCGACCATCGCGCTCACCGAACTTGGAATAAGGGGATCGGTGGCACTCTATGTTTTCGGGCTCTATTTCGGACAGGTTTTCCCGTCAGCCGGCGATCACAGCACAGGTGTTTTCGCTGCTTCCACCATTTTATGGATCATCAACATCGGTATCCCTGCGGTGATCGGAACAGTATTCGTCTTCCGCCTGCAGTTCTTCAGAAACACCGGGGAATGATGGAATTCGCCGAAGCATACACTATGTTATCGTTACTGATGGTGACAGTGTATGGCCTGATGATCGCCGCATTCACCATTGGCCTGGTAAAATTGTCCCGCCATGATCAGCCGCCTCATTCCCGGCCTGCCGGGCTTGTTTCGGTCATCATCCCCGCCAGGAATGAAGAAGGCAACATTCCCGGGATCCTGCAGGAAATGCTCGGCCAGGATTTTCCGGCCGACCTCCTGGAAATCAATGTTACCGACGATCATTCCGACGACGCCACCATGTCCTGTGCCCGGACCTTTGCAGACAGCCATCCCGGATTGTCTGTAAAACTTGTTCATTCCGGATCTGCCGGCATGGACGGCTACGGAAAAAAGAAGGCCATTGAAAGGGCTGTCGCGGCTGCCAGGGGAGATATCCTGCTTCTCACTGATGCCGACACTTTCCATGGCACTGCCTGGATATCCTCCATGGTTTCAGGATTTGCCAACCCGGAGATCATGATGGTGCTCGGGCCGGTTTATTTCTGCAGGGAGAAAAACCTGCTTCAGAAAATTCAGTCACTGGAATTCATGGGATTGATGGGCACCACGGCAGGCAGCGCCGCGCTGGGATACCCGGTGATGTGCAACGGTGCAAACCTGGCATACAGGCGCAGTGCATTTGATAAGGCTGGCGGTTTCAGCGCGAATATCGGGTATTCGTCGGGGGACGACCAGTTTATGATGAGCGCGGTGAGGAAACATTTTGGAAGCAGTTCCCTGCTCTTCAATTTTAATGAGGATTCCTGCGTTGGCACCGAACCGGAACCTTCCATTCCGGGGTTCATTCACCAGCGGATTCGCTGGGTCTCGAAGAGCCGCGGTTACACCGACCCGGTTGTGATATCAGTCGGGATTGTCACCTATTTAACCCACCTTATACTGTTAACCGGTCTGGTAGCAGGGCTGATCCTGCCGGGAATAGGTGGCCTCTCCCTTTTGCTGTGGTTCGCAAAGATCCTGCTGGAATTTCCCATGGTCTGGATCATGTCCCGGTTTTTCGGCAAAAGGAACCTGCTGCGATATTATTTGCCGGCACAGGTGTTTCAACTGATCTATGTGCCGTTTGCAGGGTTGCTGGGCCTGGTTCTGCCGTTCCGCTGGAAGGGGCGAAGAAGCTGAAAGGAGTCAACGGGAATTCAGGAGCATTTCTGCCACCGCAAGATCATAAGGATGGGTCACTTTCATGTTCACGGGATCGCCTTCGGCCAGGTGAATGATTTCGCCGATGTTTTCGGCCACCGTGGCATCGTCGGTAAAATTCTCCCTGAATTCCTGGTCATATGCTTTCCTGAGCGTGGCTGCCCGGAAAACCTGCGGAGTTTGTACAATGCGGAGTTCATTTCGGTCTGCGGCCGAGTTTGTGTCTCCCGTCAGACACCTCACGGATTCATTCAGCGGAATTACCGGAATGCAGTTCCCCAAATGGCCGGCTGTCATGAATGTTGTACGGATAAGTGAAACGGAGATCAGCGGCCTTGCGCCGTCATGAATGGCAACAAGGCCGTCATGATGTACACAGGCGAGGGCATTCCTGACCGAATGAAACCGGGTTTCCCCGCCGGCGACAACCCGGTGGTCAGAATGGAAGGAATGTTTTTCGCAAAGTTGTTCCCATGCAGTAATCTGCCCGGGGGGCAAAGCCAGAATGATTGAAATTTCAGGATAGGCTTCGTTAAATGCGATGATGCTGTGCATCAGCATCGGTTTGCCGCCGAGAAGAAGAAATTGTTTCGGAATGCCTGCATTCATGCGGCTTCCCACGCCTCCTGCAACAATAATCACCGACTTTTTCAAAAGAGAAGCCCTGTTTACCCTGTTACCCTGTTACC
>JBAXDH010000139.1:0-8751 GCA_037141055.1 bacterium
TTGTCAACAGCCTTGCACATGTCGTAGATGGTAAGCAATGCCACGGAAACGGCCATAATTGCCTCCATTTCAATGCCGGTCGGTCCTGTGCACCGTGCCAGGCTTTCAACCTTCACGCCGCTATCATCCAGTGATGCGATAACCTCGAGTTTAGTTATCTGCAAAGGGTGACATAAAGGAATAAGTTCACTGGTGCGTTTTCCTCCCTGGATGCCGGCAATTTCCGCGATGGTGAGCACATCGCCTTTTTTGATTTTATTTTCCCTGATCAGTTCGATTGTTTCCACGCCAAGGCGGATATGTCCGCATGCCCTAGCTGTTCTCAACTGGCAAGGTTTTGCGCTTACATCAACCATACTCGCCTTCCCAAGTTCATTGACATGAGACAGGACCTGTTTTTTTAATTTTGCCATTTCACTATTTCGCTATTTCGTTATTCGGACTATCCTCCTATATTATGAAACCCCCCTATGATGTTAACGCTGCCTTTTTCCGGCTTTAGTTCCACAGCTTTTTCAAGTGCTTCGCGGATACCCAGTTCCCTGGTGCTGAACCGGATGTTGCTGAAAAGGCATGGCCGGATCATTCCGTCGGCAGTGATTCTCAGTCGGTTGCAATTTACACAATCGCCGCCATGCCCGTTTTCCACGATGGTGAAGCATCCGTCTGCCAGGCTCATTTCATGAATGAACCTTGCCTCGAGATCGTTTGCCCTGCAATATTCCCTCACTGCCTGTGCATCCGGTTCATCGGATGAATTGCGCACCACGCAGTTGATCTTTATGGGGGTCAAGCCGGCCTTCCGGGCCGCTTCGATCCCTTCAAAAACTTTTTGAATATCACCGCCCCGGGTGATTGTCCTGTATTTTTCAGGGTCAAGGGTGTCAAGACTGATGTTGATCCGGTGAAGCCCGGCATTGGCAAGGTCTTCCGCAAATTCTGACAGCAGGATCCCATTTGTCGTCAGCCCGAAATCCAGTATTCCCTTAACGGCTGCAATCTTTTCAACCAGTGAAACAATTCCTTTGCGCACCAGTGGCTCGCCGCCTGTAATCCTTACCTTGGTGATTCCAAGGGAAACCGCTTCACGAATCACCTCCTCGATTTCCTCGAAACTCAGGATGTCTTTATGATCCATGAGTTGCAGCCCTTCCGCAGGCATGCAGTAAGTGCACCGAAGGTTGCACCGGTCGGTAACGGAAACGCGGAGGTAAGTAATCTTTCGGTTAAAGCGGTCGTACATTTACCAGTTCTCCTTTGCTGATTCCCGTTATCCCGATCTCCATGTCGAGTATTCCGTTGGCCATCGTGTAAGCATTGATGTGGGCCGATCCGTGGTATTCAACCGGGAAAGCGGCTCCGTCCCTGATCATCACCGGGATCATCGATTTTCTGACTGATTTTCGCCTTGAATAATCAACCCCCAGTGGGATCTTTAACATCACAGGTGCAGGAATATTGCCCATCATCCGTAGCAGAAAAGGCCTGACCAGAATTTCAAATAAAACAAATGAAGAGACCGGATTCCCGGGAAGCCCAAAGATAAACGTATTGCCGCGCCGGCCAAACACGGTTGGCTTGCCGGGTTGTATGGCGATGCTGCTGAAAAGGATGTCAACTCCCGCTTCCTGCAGCACTGAAGGAACAAAATCAAAATCGCCCATGGATACGCCCCCTGTCAGTAGTACCACGTCATAGCCGGCAAGTGTGCGATCGATGATTTTTCGCAATTCCGGACCTTCATCCGGGGCAATCCCGCAATAGGTGGGAAGGGCAGGAACTGTTTTGACCTGGGCAATGAGCTGGCTGGCATTTGAATTTCTTATTTGTGCGATGCCCGGGATGAGTTCCGGCTCGACAAGTTCATCCCCGGTGGAGATGATACCCACCCTGGGAAGCTTTGCCACCAGCGGGCTTGTTGCACCCACACTGGCCAGCACAGCCACATGGGCAGGCGCAACGCGAAGGCCTTTTTCAAGCACCCGGTCGCCGGTTTTAATATCCTCACCCTTGTAACAGATGTTAATTCCTTTGCTTTGGGATGATATTCTGACCAGGTTTTCGCCGGTCATTTCCGTGTCTTCCACCATCACGACCCTGCAGGTGCCTTCGGGAACCATGGCCCCGGTCATGATTTTTGAACAATGGCCGTCCAGGATTGTTTTCAGTGGAATTACCCCGGCGGGGATGGTTTCGATGATTTCAAGTGTTACCGGCAATTCCGGCCAGATTGAAGAGCCGCAGGCATACCCGTCAACCGCCGATTTGTTGAACGGGGGCATTTCAATATCTGAAAATACATCTTCGGCGAGAATCCTTCCCACTGAATCATGCAGCGGAACTCGCTCAACACCATGGTTGAAATTCTGCGCAAAAACAATCTCTGTCGCTTCTTCGAATGAGAGCATTTTGGTTTTACGATTTTGGATTTAAGGTTGTATTATTTGTTCAATTCCTGGATGAACTTTTCAAATCCCTGTTGAATATGGCTGTCAACGGTTTTGTGAAACGTATCAAAGGCCCTTACCAGGCGTTTCCCTTCTTCGGTGAGGGCAGTGTGCCCACCGTCACTTCCTCCGCGCTGTTTTTCCAACAGGGGAAAGCCGAAAAATTTTTCGATTTTCTTCAAATTACCCCACGTCCGGCGATAGGTATAACCCAGTTCATCACAGGCAGCTTTCATCGATCCCTTTTCATCAATCAGTTTGAGCATCTGCCATTTTCCGTCGCCCATGATTCCGGTCTCCAACGCATCAGACATCCATATTTTGTAGTGAAGGCGGACGTCCGACAACTTGCTGCTGAATTTTGTTTCCATGCAGATTCGTTTTTTGCAAAAGTAGGTATTTTGACCGAGGTACACGAGCCGGCAGGGCGGCATTCTATTTAGAATAATTCCAAATAATATTCTATCTTTGCAAACGTTAATCATAAAGCGATATGCAAAAATAAACATATCGATAACATTCTTACTTTTGTCTCAAAATTCATTCAGATATGAACAATGCACTTTTTAACATCGATCGTCCGGAAAATGAGCATACGCTGAGCTATGCTCCGGGATGCAAAGAACGAAAAACCTTAAATGCCGAGCTGGACCGGCTGAGCAGTGAAGTTCAGGATATCCCCCTGATCATAGGAGGCAGGGAGATTCGCACCGGGAAGACCGGTAAAGTCGTTATGCCGCATGACCATCAGCATGTGCTGGCAACATACCACCAGGCAGGAGAGGCAGAGGTGAAGATGGCCATCGACGCTGCGCTGAAGGCTCACCGGGAGTGGGAATCCTTTCCGTGGGTCGACCGGGTTTCGATTACCCTGAAGGCTGCCGAATTGATTTCAAAGAAATATCGTTCACTGGTCAATGCAGCCACCATGCTGGGACAGGGGAAAAGTGCCTACCAGGCGGAGATCGATGCCGCCTGCGAAACCATCGACTTCCTGAATTTCAATGCTTACTTCACTGCCGAGATATACAAAGAGCAGCCGCATTCCCAGCCGGGGATCATCAACCGCATCGAATACCGCCCGCTGGAAGGGTTTGTTTTTACAGTGACACCATTCAACTTTACCGCCATTGCCTCGAACCTGAACATGGCGCCTGCACTCATGGGAAACACAACTGTATGGAAACCGGCTACAACTTCCCTGCTGTCGAATTATTTCCTGATGAAGATATTCCAGGAGGCCGGGCTCCCTGACGGGGTCATCAATTTCATCCCGGGGCCCGGAAGCATGATCGGCAGGACAGCCCTGGCACACCGCGATATGACCGGGATACATTTCACAGGTTCCAACAACACGTTCAACAGCCTCTGGAAACTGGCAGCCGAAAATATGTCGGGTTATCGTTCGTATCCAAAAATCGTTGGCGAGACGGGTGGAAAGGATTTTATTTTTGTCCATCCGTCATCTGATCCCCAGGAGGTATCCGTGGCCATTGTGCGTGGTGCCTTCGAATACCAGGGGCAGAAATGTTCGGCAGCATCCAGGGCGTACATTCCCGAATCGATGTGGGAGGATGTAAAGTCACGTATTGGGGAGATGATCAGCCGGATCACGGTGGGTGATGTTCGCGAGTTCAGTCATTTCATGAATGCTGTGATCGACGAAGCCTCTTTTGACAACATCATGGAATATATTGATTATGCGAAGAAATCGACGGATGCTGAGATTGTGTATGGAGGAACCGGAGATAAATCAATAGGATTTTTTGTGCAACCCACGGTGATCAAAACCACCAACCCGCATTTCAAAACCATGGAGGAGGAGATTTTCGGCCCGGTGATGACGATATATGTATACAAGGACAAGGATTTCGAAGAAACCCTCCGGATCTGCGACCAAACCTCACCCTACGGACTCACAGGTTCGGTGTTTTCAAAGGATCGGGCTGCAATTAACAAAGCCTGCCAGGTACTTCGTTACGCCGCCGGGAATTTCTATTTCAACGACAAGCCGTCCGGTGCGGTTGTGGGGCAGCAGCCGTTCGGCGGAGCCCGCGGATCGGGGACCAACGATAAATCGGGAAGCCATCTGAATCTGCTTAGGTGGACCAATCCGCGTACCATCAAAGAAACGCTGATCCCTCCTACGGAGTTTACCTATCCGTATATGAAGGTGGATAAGTGTCACTGAGAGAATCGTGACAAAGTGACAAGGTGACAAAGTGACAAAGTGACAAAGTGATGAAGTGATGAAGTGATGAAGTGATGAAGTGATAGTGGGAGGTGTTACGATTTTGAAGATGAGGTATTTTGTTTCAGGGCATCACGTTTTTTTCGGTACATGATTACCGGATAATCTCCGGAAACGAGATTCTCATCCATCTTTAAACCCGAGGCCGGCGGCTGGTGGGTTTCTACAACCCGCCGGTCCTGGTGGAGGATGATCCGGTTGTAAATGCCTGTCATCCAAAGAAAAATATTCCTGATTACAGGAATTGTCACCATTTTCTGATACGTACGAAGGTAAACCATCGTATTCGTTTCATCGACCGGAACAAAAGCAACAACAACCCGCAATTTTTCCATAATATGGTTTTGCCAGAGGTTCGGAAAGAGGAATATCAGGAAAGTCTCTTTGCCGGCCGGTTCCGGCATCTGATCGGGGCGAAGCGGAACCTGTCCATGATCCTGCTCATTCATCGGCCAGCAACTTAATCCGTTTTCAAACACTTTTGTAAACGGCCCGTTTACAACGGGTCCGATTCCACGGCCAATGGTCGTGCGGTGAATGAACGGAACATGCAATACATCAAGCTGGTTTTCGATGACCCTTGAATAATGTGCTTTCCAGTGGTCCACCATGTCTGACGAATAAAACGAGTCATCCAGATTGTCGAACCAGGGCAGCGGAGGAAGCACATCAACCTTATCCGATTCACGTTGATACCATAAATACAGAAAGCCGTTGGCTTCCTTCACCGGGAATGCGTTTGCACGGATATGCGATGGGACAGGGGAGGCCTTCCCATTGGCCGGTATGGCTTTGCATGCTCCATGCCGGTCGTATTCAAATCCATGGAACGGGCATTGCAGATGATCATCCTTGATTTTCCCCAGGCTTAATCTAATGCCGCGGTGCGGGCACTTGTCGATGGCTGCACCCGGATTGCCCAAACTATCACGCCAGACCACGAGGTTCTCGCCTAATCGCCTGACCCCGATTGCCTGGTTCTTCCTGACCTCCTTTGATGAAAGTATAACGTACCATTGGTTGTGTATCATAGTCTATCGATTTTTTTTTTAAACACTTTGGGATTTTTGCGAAATAATTGTATCTTTGCACCCCAATTTGAAAACATATATTGATCATGGCAAATCACTTAAGCGCAGAAAAACGCATCCGCAACACCAAAACAAAACGTACCCAGAACCGTTACCAGGGCCGCACCGTGCGTAATGCAGTAAAGAAATTACGTGAAACCGAAGAAGCTGAAGTGATTGTAAAAGATCTTCCGAAAGTGGTTTCGCAGATTGATAAACTTGCCAAGAAAAATGTGATCCACAAGAATAAGGCTGCCAACCTGAAAAGTAAATTACAGCGCAAAGCCAATGCTGCCGCTGCTGCGGTAAAATAGTTTTTACCTCCTCCTTCGCCATCTCAATCCCTTCAGCGAAGACAATTTCTGTATGTAAGTCGTCAGGTGACGCTCTTTTTTACGAGGATAAATGTCTTCAATGTGAATCAGAATTCCGGTTTCCTCCACATTCCCAAAACCATGGTTTATAGCCGTACCAAAGGTTCTCATGGTCGGTGAAAGATTCATGTATGCATTTACCAGGGGAGGAACGTGTTCCCCGTGCTTCCTGACGGTTTGTATCAGGATTTTGTAATTTTCCTCGAATGTCCTGGCTGAAAACATCTCGGCAATAACCGAATCAGGGGTATCGCAAACCACGGACTCAATTGGCAGCATCAATGTTTCGGTATCGGGGAAATACTTCCTAAGGAAATACAAAACAATGTCACGGGCAGTCCTGTTGTAATCGGGGTACATGGTCATTTTCCCAAAGAAATACTTGATATCAGGATTCTCAATGATCATGGCGCCAAGCCCGTCCCAGAGGTTGTCGAGGGAATACATCCCCTTCCTGAAATTTACAAGCGGCTGATAGTTTGGCTGAACAAACGACCTTCCCAGTTCAATGCTGACAGGCAGGTAATCGCGGATGAATTTATTCGAAAAATTAAAGAGTTCAGCCGTGGCACTGTGAACGCATGGTTCCCTGTCGCACTGAATATCGCGCCCGTGGATAAACCGGTATCCCCCGGTAATTTCACTCTCGACAGGATCCCATACAATAAGTTGATGGAACGGAACTTCCATCGTATCAAATTCATCGATGTCGGTGCTTTTGCCGGTGCCGCCGCCTGCATCGCGAAAGGTGATTTCGCGGAGGCGCCCAACTTCCTGCATCAGGTTCGGCGAGTCTTGCGCAGTAAATACGTAGATCTTATTGTGGCCGTTGTTGGTGTTTCGAAGAAAAGTACTGTCGACCAGTTCCGATTCAAGCAACTTTTTGTCGATGGGAGAAATTATCGGGTCCATGCTGTGGTGTATGGATAATTTATTCTGCAAAGATATATTATGTAAGACTGAAAGGTGTCATTTTTTGTAATTTTGCAGCATGTCACAAAATTTACCTTCAGAAGTCCCGGAGCGGCTGGTTGACATCGAATCACTGTTTGCTTCGAAAAATCCGAAGTTGCTGCGGTTTATTCCGAAATTCATCTTGACTTACCTGAAGCGGATTATTCACCAGGAAGAGGTGAACGGTTATATTTATCGCAACCGCGATAAATCAGGTCTGCCTTTTGTGGAGGCCGTTTTAAAGGAATTTGGCGTAAAGGTTGAAATCCGGGATAAACGCGATCGCTCTGTAGATTCCTCCTTTCAAACTCCTGACCAGGGTGTAATTCCTTCAGCCGGCAGGTTTATTGTTGCGTCCAACCATCCGTTGGGCGGCCTCGACGGCATGGCGCTGATGCAGGCTCTCGGGCAATTCAGGAGCGACATTGTTTTCCCGGTAAACGACCTGCTGATGAATGTTCCCGGGTTGCGCCCCCTCTTCATCCCCATAAACAAGCACGGTCGCAATACTGAAAATGCCAGGTTGATCGATGACACGTTCGCATCTGGAAAAACAATCCTGTACTTCCCTGCAGGGCTGGTTTCCCGAAAGCAACGCATCAACGGTTCATACGTGATTCGTGACCTGGAGTGGAAGAGCACTTTTATTAAAAAGGCGAGAAAATATCAGCGGGCTATCATCCCGGTCTATGTTGAGGGACGTAATTCCGCCTGGTTTTACAACCTTGCAATGTGGCGCAAGAGGCTGGGAATCAATGCCAACATCGAAATGCTTTACCTTGTCGATGAAATGGCAAAACAGTTTAACAAAACCATCACCCTGGTGGTTGGTGACCCTGTTCCGTACACCACTTTTGATAAATCCAAAACCGATGCCCAATGGGCTGAATGGATGAAGGAGAAAGTGTATGTCCTTAGCAGACAGAATTGTAGGCAGCCGGATCCAGGGTGATCAGTCCATTCATTAGTGTTTTGTTCATCACCGGATCAAGTGAGATAAAGCATTCTCCCATCATTTCGCGGAATCTTAACAATTCGGCAAGCAACCGTTTGTTTTTTTGATCCTCAACCGTCAGATCTGTAAGTTCAAACGCCCGTTCCCATGCATGAATGGCATTCTCTGTGTCGCCCTTCCCAAGTGCATTCTGAACCCTGTTCAATTCATTCGCAATCATCAGAATCTGCTGAAAACCAGGATAGGAAAACCACTTTTCGGTGGTCATGTTTTTATGATAAATCAATTGATACACACTATTCGTTTTTGGCCATATTTTAAACAAGAAGATTGTCAACAATCATCTGAATCAACTCTCTAATGGACTCATCCTTTACTTCCATTCCCCTGTTTCCCTGCGAAGGCCTGATATTAATAAATGAAGTAAACTCAAGCCTGTCAAATTTGTCTTTCATCGGATATATATTGGCTCCCCATAAATCTTTTTGATGAGATCCGTTGTCAAGCAGCAGCTTTCCCAAATCTGCATGCATATCCCCATCAATGGCTAGAGTTTCCTGGTGGATATCAACAACAATCTTCATCAATTCAGTGAAATCAATTTCCCGTGACTCCCAAAGTTGAATTAATATGGCGGGCTTTGCGATAATTTGCATATATTTGGAATAAATAGCAAAGATAGTGAAAATCGAAAAGATCG
>JBAXDH010000140.1:0-8573 GCA_037141055.1 bacterium
CAGCGTGAGCTAATTGCCTACTGCTGTTGAGGCCCGACCAAGGTACCTGTATTGCAAGTAAACAACGCCCACGCTTTGCATGGGCGTTTGGCTTACTATCCTGCAATACAATTGAATCTTGGTCGGTTTCAACAGCAGAATTCAGCTAAACGCTGTATTTTAATTTATTTTTTGTTTTTCTTCTAAATCCGATTTTATAATTTCAAAGATAGTAATTGTAAGATTAACCAGCCTGACATGTGAAATATTGTTCACCCCTGTGTGAATTCAAAACAATATCTGGGATAATCCATGGATTGTATACTCAACCCTTTGACGGGCGTGTGTTTCCTTTCTATCCATTCGTGGATCATGCCTGTTCTTATAAATTATCATAAACATCATAAATCTCCTTGTCCCGAATTCCAAGGTAAACCTTTGTCGTTTTAATATTGGAGTGATTGAACATTTCACTCAACAGGATTAAGCTCCTTTCGGAATTGTCATTGTTTTCAAATACCCTGCGTCCGAAGCTCTTCCGAAGGGAGTGACTGGTAAAGCTATCAAGGTCTTTCCCTAAACTATATTTAATAGCGATCTCCTTTAGTGCTCGGTTTACCCATTGCACCGAAATGGCATTGGTCCCAAATCTGTTGAAAAAAATTAGTCCATCATGTTTGGTTATTTTACCAGCCACAATAGACCTGTTAATGATCTCAGACAATTGAGGGTTTATCTTTATCTTCCTGAACTTCTTGGTCTTCTTTTCCGTGATCTCAATAAACTCTTTACCGATTATATCAACCCATCGCAAGGTCAGAATATCACTGATGCGAAGCCCCGTGTAAATGCCGATAGAAATCAGTAATGCAAAATTTCGATCTCCATCCCTTTCCAATTTAAGGATCAAGGATTGAGCTTTACCCCATTCGAGGTAATCTGATTTGGTTTTTTGACCTGGGAGTGACATAGGTTCTGGTTTTGATTCAAATCAAATATACGATATTTAAGTTTCATATACAAGTGAAATATGATATAAGTGAAATATAAATACTGAAAAAAATATCAGAGGATTTGTAAGTTGTTGAAAAATAGTTTGTTGCAGAATGGCCTATGTTTCACTTAATATGAAAGTGAAACATGTAAGAGAATTATTCTTTGAATTCCAACGGCAAATTATATGAGTTATAGCGATTAAGGTGAATATTTTCCACCTATATTGAAAGCATCGTGATGCTTATTGCTGAGATCAAACTCGGATTCAGAGAGAGAGGATAGTCTGATTAAACACTCTTAGTATGATTCAATCGATAGAGAGTTAGTGCCTCTTCTTTTGCGAGGATAATCTCTTCCTTGTCCTTAAGAACTGCCTTTAGTCTGGAGAGTTCTGCGGTCAATTCTTTAATTTCATTCTGAAAATCGGCTGGTTCGTTTGTAATGTCTTTCTTGTACATCGGACCGCTACCAGATAGAAGCCAGTTTGCATTAATATCCTTAAAAGAATCCAGAAAAGCCAGGACTGTTTTATCATAAGGCTCTGAGCCCTTTAGTCTCCAGTTATTTACCGCTGCCTTGGTGATCCCGCAGGCCTTGGCAAGTTCGTTCAGGGTAAGTCTCTTTGCCTCCCTCACCTCATACATTCTGACAGAAATTTCACTGTAATTCATTGAAATCTAGTTTTATAAAAAGTTGTCGATACTTTTTTCTTGACAATGGTAAACTCCGTGGTATATTTGCAATTAATAAAAGTATACCTATGTATAATATTTATATTGCAAATGTACATCAAGGTATACACATGTGCAAATATATCCACTATTATTTATTAAAAATACACTATTATGGCAAAACTTCAACAAATCAAGGATGAGGCGGACAAGCGGAAAGCAATATTGACCGACAGGTACATTAAATGGTACAAAGAGGGGTTTCGGCGTCAGCATATCATAAACTTACTATCACAGGAATACAACATGAATGAACAGTATCTTATGAGAGTACTTAAACATAAAAAACTAAAATGTGAGCTCACTGGAAACGATTGAACAAAAGTTGGACAAGCTAATAGCGCTCCTGGATACCGACAGAGACCTGATCTTGGTGGGGACACAGATAATGTACATTCTGGGCATAAAAAGAAGCACATTCATGAACCGGGTAAACGAATTGCAACCATACGGACTTTTCAAAGACGGTGAAAGATGGAAGATGCGAAGAGCCTCCCTTGAAAAATATATTAATGATCATCCAGTAATTCGTAAGAAAAATGCAAAAGGATAGGCACTCGTTCCGCTCAATGGTTGAGCTCAACAAAGTAAAAGCTGAGCACTGGACCCGCAATGAGATTGAACGGGCAAAGTTCTGCCCTTTCAGCGACTGGGCCAGCTTCCATGAACTGATGGCCGGGATCAAGGTGTTTGATCGTTACACTGGCAAAGAAGTGGCAAAATTCGCCCTGTGGGGTAAATTCAAAAAGAAACAGAAGGACCTGGAACTGTTGGGGGATCGCATGCATCCGGATTATAGGTTTGATGTCAACGCAGATTATGAGCAGTTTTTGATTGACTATAAAGAGGGCAAGGCATGAAAGTATTACTGGACGATACAACACAACACTGAGGACCTTTAAGCGGGTTTATCCAATTCAATCTTACCCGCACTGATGATTTTTGGAAAGATGTGATTCAGGGGCCCATAAGTCTGAGGAAGACTTTTGACAAGCTCGTTACAAAGTTTGTAGTCGCAGTCCCAGTATACATGCCACGGCCAACACTTACCAAAGGATGAACCTACCTGTTAGCCACGATATCGAACAGACCATCCTAGCCAACATGCTGAACCATGAGCCAGCGATCCTGCAGGCCATGACCTTGCTAAAGCCTGAGATGTTTGACCTGGCCAGGCATTCATCAATATTCAAAGTCATGATGTGGCTGTTCGATCACCAAGAACCCATTGGCTACCTGACAGTGGCTGAGAAGATCGCCGGGACTAACATGGATCGCTGAAAGGACGTAATGATGTATTTGATGGATGGCAGGTCCCGGTGGTTTAAAAAGGCAGGTGGGAAGAATTTCCAACTAGGCAATAATGTAAAACCAAATTTTAACGAAGGAGAAATTACAAATTCACTAAAACCAATTGAACTATGAGCGAAGAATTAGAAGATTTCAGAAGTGACCTTAAGGCAAGCCAAGGGGCTTCCGATGCCATCAAACTCCCAACTGAGCGGACGTTTGTATCCAAAACCAACAAGGAACTGGTAAAGCCCGGTTTCCGTTATTACGATCCCACGGCCAAAGAAAACGCGTGGAGATATGACCCCCTAAAGGGAATCCTTATCGGTAGTGCCATGAGAGTATCCAGTTTTGATTCCGGATATGGCAAAGGAGTTAGAAGTAACCTGTACTTCAGCCATAAAAATAACATTTCCCTTTACTGGAGTGGGGATAACAAGTCATTCTACCGTGGAGACTGGGAAGGCGCAAAAAAAGCAACTCAGAATCCCAAGCAGGTAATGTGCCTGTTTCTGCTCACCTCTGGCGGACTGATTGAAATTCAAACCAATCTTTCCATTGCCATTGATCAGCTCAAAAGAATCAAGGACAAAAGCTTTGAGTATCTGATCACCCTCACCCCCACTGTATATTCCAAAGAGTCCAATATCAGCAAAGCCACTAAGGATATCCTGGGTCCGCTGTGCTTTACCAATCCTCCAACCTTCGCCGATATTTCGCTGGGTGATCCTCTGACCAATGAGATTGCTGCCAAGTACGAAGCAAAAAAGCATGCCAGGCAGTTTGTCAAATTCAAAGAGTATCGTAATGGATTGGCCCCTGAGCCCCAGAGTACTGAAATAATTGAGGAAGGGGTGATTGAACCGGAAATGTCGATGCATTCTCAGGAGCGTGAGATTGTTGAAAAACATCCTTTTGATGATGAGCCAACGATTGCCACGGCCCCAGTAGAATCAGCCAAAGACAGAGCCCTGAGGAAACAGGCGGAGAAGGATGTGAGCGAGGAGAATATTGATTTTTCTGATCTTCCTTTTTGATATCTAACTGATTACTAGGTATATATATATATATATATATAATTAAAATGGAAACAATTCAAATATTGGACAGTAAACGGCCTTTACTGTCCAATATTTGCTAAAATCTAAAATTATGAAAGCAATTGAAATAGACGGCAAGAAGTACGTCCCTGTAGATGAAAGGATCAGGGAACTTCACCGCAGAGGGCTGGACTTCAGCCTGACTAGTGAATATGAATTCATCCCAATGCATAATATGTTTGTGGTTACGGCAGCCATGATAATCAATCATCCAACAGAATGCTACCGGAGTTTTACTGGCATTGCCAGTAAAATTTACAATGTTGGAACCTTCAATTCTGCAGCAGTATCTTGGGCTGAGACAATCGCTAGGGGCCGTGCCATAGGAGTTTACCTGGCCCCGGCTTTGGCAGAGATTGGAGCTGAATTAGTCTCTGCTGAGGAGGTGCATAAGGAGGATAATTCTTCGGTTGCCACGTCCACATTGACTGACGGCGCATTGAATGCATTAAAAAATAAAAAACAGGGAGGGTCAGTATGCAGATAACAGATGAAGAAATTGCAAAGTTCACAACTTATATGATCGGATGGACTCTTGAAGAAAACGGGATTCGTCTCAAGAAGGGGATGGCAGTAGGGATGTTCATCGCGATTTTAGCTGACCTTAGAAATCATGATGCGCTAAATGTCGGAGTAAAAGCTTTCGATGATGATTTTATAAATTCCAAAGGTGAAATCATCCCATCCGGAAAGTAACCTGCAGCAGGCATGCGTGAAGTGGTTTAATTTACAATACCACTCACGCGCAGAGTTCCTGTTTTGTATCCCAAATGGTGGATACAGAAGCAGAATTGAAGCAAAAATTATGTCAGGTGAAGGGGTGAGAGCTGGAGTCTCTGACCTCTTCCTGGCCCTGCCCAGCAATGGATGCCACGGCCTATTCATTGAAATGAAAAGCCAAACCGGACGAGTAAGCCACCACCAGAAGGAATTCCTGGCCCGTCAGGCAAAAGCAGGCTACCAATGTGAGGTTTGCAACAGCCTGGAAAACTTTATTAAAATAGTTACAGAATACATGAAAGGAGTAAAATTATGAGTCCAGAAGATGCAGTAGATTGTCCAGAATGCTTTGGCACAGGGTACTTAGATTACAGTGAATGTTGCCATGCAACAATGAGAGATTTCGGCAGTGAGAGGATTTGCTGCAGTTGTGGGAACCCGGCGGATCAGGAGCCATGCCCGAATTGTGATACTTTGGGGGAGGTGAGCAGTGAAGAAAGGAAAGCGTATTTGAAATATTTTATGCACGATGAGTAGCGGGGAGCTGCTACTGTTTAAGGCTGTCTGGGAGGTCAGGCCTCACGTATGTGGGATTTGTGGGGTCTACCTTGGTTCTTTCAATCCGGTACTTTTCCATCATGTATTGACAAAAGGCGCATACCCGGCTTACAGACTCTTCGATAGGAATATTTTTCTGATGTGCGCGGAGCACCATTCAATGGTCCATGGCAAGGCTATAAGGATGAAGTAATCTAAATCCCTATGATTTATTAGGTTACGGAGGTATTAAGGGTTACATTTCCCGCTCCTTGCAAAGGAAGAAGGGGAGGTTGTTTTTTTTATCGTACCCTCTTGTCACAACCAACTTCAAGCCATCGTTCACTGACAGCCAGGTGGAGTCCGGAGTTGCCGTAAAAAGTGTATCAAAAACTTTAATCATCATCTTGTAGCATTTATCATTCCACGGAACCAACATGGCTTCGTATGCCTTTAAGGTAACATCATCAAAATGATAAACAGAAGCGAACCCTTCTTGATTGAAGGTAGTAAAGAGCTGACCCTTCTCATTGCGCTCCATAATCATAGTGTCAGAGGGAAACTCCTTGCGAAGCTCTTCAATGGTAAGGCCAATCATGGCCTGGGCTGGAGCCAAAAGCGGCAGGCTTAACAGCAGGAGAAAAAAGTACTTTTTCATGGGATGGAGATATGATTAACGATGAATATCCGGGAAGATATATTGAGGGCCATGTTGCTGAGAATATTCAAACGCAAAATAATAAGTAATATTGAACAGATGGGAGGTGAAATAGAACTCTTTTTAGAAACACCGTATTTAATAAATCATTGAACCTACAGTAATTATAGTATCAAATAATCGAATGACTGCTTGCACAGCTGATTGTAGTTGGGGGGAATGGTTTTCAAATGGTTCTTATATCTTCCAACTATTTTTCTTAAATAGGGGGGGGTGGGTCCGCAAAAAGAGGGGGTAGGGTCAAATAAACACCCCCGGGGTCTGGAGGTGCACTTAGTCCCTTCAAGGGTCTAAACCATTCGTTCTCTCATTAAAATGTTCTAATGGCCCTTACATGCACGCTTCGGTCTTTATCAATCGTAACTTTTTTCCCTGAGTTGTCAAAATTCACCCCCCAGCCACTTAAATACTTACACTCTTTGCATTCAGTTGAACTCCAGTAATAATCAGTGCTAAAACCACCTTTATAAAATAAAGTTCGATAAATTTCTTCTAATTCGGAAATTGAAGGCAGATACCAATTATTATAGCCGCCAAGTTTCAAACGATAACAAACGGATGCTGCAGCGTCTTCCTTGCAATATTTAGTGATCAAGAGTGTATTTACCTGTCCATCTACAGGTGAATCAGAATAGACCCTCAAGTCAGGACACCCATACGGAAGCTTGCTATCTAAGTCAACTTCCATAACCGCTTTCCCGTGCAACCCGCTTTCATCAATGTTGAAAATGATCCCGCCTTCACCGTTATCTCCGATCTTGTATTTTGGATTTTGCACCACCCTCCCAGCACCATGATCAGGTTGAAAGGTAAAGCCCACAAATATTTTCCTGTTTTTCTCAGCTCCGATCTCGATTCCTTCAATCCTCAATAAAAACTCTACCGATTGAGGGATTGTCTCTGGAACGAAACCAGCTACTGATTTTCCTTCACCGATTGAAATCGTCAGCAATCCGGCGGAATCCGACTGGGCAAAGTGATTTTCTATGTAAAAAACGTTAGAAGTATTTTTTGAGTCTGCTAGTGAAACCGTTAAAGCAAACGTTACATTTCTGATTTGCATTCCTGTGGCATCATATGCGACAAAGGAGATTTTTTGAGATTTGAAGGTCTGGCATTCAGCAGGATTTATCGATGCTATAAAAAGGCATTGCACTGTTAGAATAATAAAGATCAGTGTTCTCTGGACAGTTTTCATTGCGCTTTTCATACCATTGGTTTGAGACTGTTTGGCAAGGTGACACGGATTGTCAGGCGTTACTTACATGAGATGAGGAGTGGAAGAAAATCCAAAACCCATAGCTCGTGACCCATTTACACTCAACACAGTAAAGGTAAACTTTTTTCAATGTAAGGTTAAAATGTAGAAAGATACAATTTTTATGTACATTTGAACAGGCAAGAAAACGATCAAACAATACTAATACCATGGACTTCCAAAGCTATCATTTATATTATTCCACAGGCAAATAACAAAACTACACCCATCTTAAATGTTTGAACAAACTTTCAAAAACATCGACGACATCCTCCACAAAGACGCTGGCTGCGGCAGTGAATTGGATTACGTGGAACAGACTTCGTGGATACTCTTCCTGAAATATCTGGATGATCTGGAGCGTGACCGCAAGACCTCCGCCGAGCTTTCTGGCAAAACCTACACTTATATCCTCAGTCCTGAGTTCCGCTGGGAAGAATGGGCTTCCCCGAAAAATGGCGATGGCAAACTGGATTTCCATAAAGCCTTAAAGGGTGATGACCTGAAAGATTTTGTGGATCACAAACTTTTCCCGTACCTGAAAAAGTTCAAAGCTGAGAAAGCTGATACCATCGAATATAAGATCGGTGAAATATTCAGCGAACTCAAGAACAGGCTGCAAAGCGGGTACAACCTGCGTGAAGTGATCAACCTGATTGATGAGCTACGCTTCCGATCACATGCCGAAAAGCACGAAATGTCGCACCTGTATGAAGGCAAGATCCAAAACATGGGCAACGCTGGGCGCAATGGCGGTGAATACTATACCCCCCGCCCCTTAATTCGCACGATCGTCAAGGTAGTGGCACCATCCATCGGTGACAAGGTTTATGACGGTGCTGTAGGGTCTGCAGGCTTCCTTTGTGAGGCATATGAGTTCATGAAGGAAAGCAAACACCTGACCACTAAAGATGTTGAAACCCTCCAGAAAGGAACATTTTACGGTAAGGAGAAGAAATCGCTGGCATACATCGTCGGGATCATGAATATGATTCTCCACGGCATAGAAGCCCCGAACATCGTGCATACGAACACGCTGGCTGAGAACCTTGCCGACATACAGGAGCGGGATCGCTTTGATATCATACTGGCAAACCCGCCATTCGGTGGCAAGGAACGTGCGGAGGTGCAGCAGAATTTCCCGATCAAGACAGGGGAGACTGCGTTTCTTTTCCTGCAACATTTTATTAAAAGCCTTAAGGCTGGTGGCAGGGCTGGCATCGTCATCAAGAACACCTTCCTCA
>JBAXDH010000141.1:0-8536 GCA_037141055.1 bacterium
CCGGTTTCGATGTAATTTTCCGTTCACCTGGAATACCTGTCTGGAATTTATCCCTGCCCCGTGAAAGGATCACCTCCCAAACAGAGCTTTTCCTTGAATTCTATTCAAAACAGGTGATCGGCATCACCGGTACCAAAGGCAAAAGCACCACATCCAGCCTCATTCACCATATTTTCAAAACGGCCGGGAAGGATGTCATACTGGCCGGAAATATCGGCAATCCCGTTTTTCATTTCATCGATCTCATCACACCTCAAACAACAATTGTCTTCGAACTTTCGTCGCACCAGCTGGAATACCTGGCATCCGGACCGCACATTGCGGTATTGCTCAACCTTTTCCAGGAACATCTGGATGCATATGCCAGCTACGAAGCGTACCAGGCTGCCAAGGTGAATATTGCAAAGTACCAGCAACAGGATGATTTCCTGGTATTCAATGAAGATGATCCATTGGTTGCCGGGCAATTGGGCCCGTACCTTGACATACGGAGCTGTTTCCCGTTTTCTATGCTTCAAACGCCTCAGCCCGGAGGGTTTATCCGCAACGGTTTTGTAAGCTTTTCAGATGGAGAGAATGTGACTGATGTTTGGAAAATTCACCAGGACCGTTTCCTTCGCGGCGAGCATAACCTGAAGAACATCATGGCGGCTGTGAACGTGGCCATGATCTGCGGCATTGACCGCGTAATGATTGAAGATGGAATTGCGACCTTCAAGGGTCTTGAACACAGGCTTGAGTATGTTGGTGAATTTAACAGGATCCATTTCTACAACGATTCCATCGCCACGATTCCGGAAGCGTGCATCGAGGCTGTTAAGGCTGTTCCGGATGTAGATACGCTGGTTGCCGGGGGATTCGACCGCGGGATTGATTACGCCGGTCTTGCAGAATTTTTATGCAGGTCAACAGTAAGGAACATAATTCTTATAGGTGATGCCGGGAAGAGGATCAGCGAACAGATGGCGGCGTTTGATCTCCATGGGAAGAAAATATTCATGGTGAACCGTTTCGATGATTTTTACCCGGTTGCGCTGCGTGAAACCCGACAGGGTCATGCATGCCTGCTGTCGCCGGCAGCTGCCAGCTACGATGAATTCCGGAATTTTGAAGAACGGGGCAAGCGGTTTCGCGAACTGGTAAGGCAGGAGTAAGCAATGTTATCGTGTTTGGTGCCGTTATAACTATAATTTTGTGAACATGCAGAAATTTTTAAAGAGCCATCAGTTGAGAAGATTTACCACGATATTATTGATGATTCTATTCATGTCCGGGCAACTGATGGCTCAAAAGGCCGACTACAAAGCCAGCGTGATCAGGTACCTTATTCAGTACAGGGATGTGGCGGTAAAGGAAATGAACAATGCCGGAATTCCGGCAAGCATCACCATCGCCCAGGGAATCCTTGAATCGAATGCCGGTCAGAGTACCCTGGCACGTGAAGCGAACAATCATTTCGGGATCAAATGCCACGAAGACTGGACGGGTGAAACCCTGTACCAGGATGATGATAAACCCAATGAATGTTTCAGGAAATACAAGACAGCCCAGGAATCATTCCGCGACCACACTTTTTTTCTGATTCAGCGTGACCGGTATAAAACGTTGTTCAAGCTGAAGATCACCGACTACAAGGGATGGGCGACCGGGTTGAAAAAGGCCGGGTATGCCACCAGCCCGACCTATGCAGACCAACTGATAAAAACCATCGAAACTTTCAAACTCTACAAACTTGACCGCGGTGATTTTGGGAAAGCCCTGGTCGATTCACTGAATTATGCCGACGGCGACTATTCAAAGATGGCATGGATCAGCCGGTTCGATGTTGTGGATGTGGCCGCCGACAACCACCGGGTTTTTACCAACAATGAACTGCGGCTTACCGTGGCAAAAAAAGGTGACAACATCCAATCGCTGGCAGTCATATTTGGCATTTCCGAGAAAAAGCTGATGAAGTTCAATGAACTCACCGACAGCCGGATCGTACCCGGCCAGATAATTTACCTGCAGTCAAAACGCCGGAAAGCATCGGTTGCGACGCACCTGGTGCTGCAGGGCGAAACGATGTACCAGATTTCACAGGGGTATGGCATTAAAATTAAAATGCTTTACAAAAGGAATCACATACCCGGGGAAACGGAGCCTTCAGCCGGACGGCTACTCCGGCTTAGGTAGCCGGTAGTTCTTTAAGAATTTCCCGGCGCCTACCACCAGGTTGAGCTGCGCTTCGTTTTCGAGAAAACCGATCTCAAACGGGGTATTTCCGCGGATTCCTGATTCCAGTTCACGATAGCCGTTATGGTCGAAAAGGAATAATTCGTTGGTTTCCGGCACAACATATCCGATCATGGCTTTGCCGTCATTGCCATGCAGCAGGAATGGAGGGTAGCTGATGTCGCGGCGGAAGGCGTAGGAATAAACCAGCTTGTAATTCCTGTTGTAATAATAAATGGTGTTCCTGTCTGAAAAAATAAATTCCGGTTGATCGTTCCCCATGATGTCCTCATAGAAAAACCTGTGCTCCGGTGTAAAGACATTTAACGTCACCTCCGAAGTTTTCCCGTTTTCATGGATGAAAATGACTTTGCCGTCAGGCCCTGTTGTGAGAAAAGGTCCTTTTTTGTTGGTTTTATTGATGTGAAATCCCGATAACGGCGCAGGAATGAATTTCGGTCCGGGGATGAACTGCTCATCTCCGTTACGGTCGAGAACCTGCGTTTTTCCTGCAATTCCCGTGATCACAATATAATCTTTGTTTCCCGTCGTAAAACAGGCGATGGGTTCCCTGATCTCCTCCTTCAGGTTGGGTCGCTGCCATCCGTAAACCGACATCCCGTCGAGGGTGAAGCAATAAACCCGGTTATCCTGCAAGGCAACCATGATGTTGTAACTGAGATTTTTATTCCAGTCTGTTACGTTGATTCCGTTGGTTGCATGGAGCGGGAAACGCATCGGGAATTTGTCGGCAAACCGTCCGTCGGCATGCAGCATGTACAAATGCGTATCTGTGTTAAACAGAAGGAACAGGGAATCACTGCCCTGAAGCTTTACAGTGTGAACCTCTCCCATGAGATTGCCCATGATATGAAGCTTCCAGGATATATGGCCCTGTGAAGTAACCAGGTACATGTTGTTCGCCATGTCGGTTACAACAACTGCGCGGTTGCCTGAAACCGAGGTGGAAATGAGTTTTGGACGACCCACCATCGTGGTGTCCAGCATGGCCTGCCATTGCAGCGGGCCTTCCTTGCCAAGGTTGGGGTCATACCGCAGGAAAATACTGGAATAGAACTGGCCGTCGCTGTTGCCGTACTGAAATGCGACTGATTCGAATTTCCGCAGACTGTCCATCAGGGGTGTCATCTGGTCGGAAAGCTCTTTGTTAAGCAGGTTTTTAATCGAATGAATTGAATTGCGGGTGTTGAAATAGGAAAAAACATTCGATTTTTCGGATAAATTGGCTTCGAAATCATTGAAAACCCTGTCTTTTGCCAGGGTGGCTCCATCTGTAACAGCTTCGATTACAGGCCCGAGATCCTGCGGCGAGGCAGCAAAGACGACATAGTCTTTAAGAAAAGTGAAGCAATTGACTTCCACTTTTCCGAAAAGTTCGCCGAAAAGGGCCGGGATGAATGCCGGCAACGCCAGCCGGTAGATTTTATGCCTTTTGAACAGGATCGAATCATATTTGATCCCCAGGGTATCCGCGAGCGCAAAAAGCGAAGTGGTTGTCAGCATTGAATCGCGCGTTCCGAAAGCCGCACAGGCTGTTTCCCGGGATGATTTGGGGTCGTTCAGCGTAAATATGCACCCTTCGCTGCCCATCCACGGGAGGAAATATTCTTTGATGTTCAGTTGATACTGGTCAATCAGCGAAATGGCATCATTCTGATCCCCTGAAAAAGTGTCTTCACGTTGCATCCGGTTTTGAAAGTGCTGGCAAAACCTGGAGGGATCGCTCCATCCGTATGAGGTAAAATAGAGTGCTTTTTCAGGAATGATGGCTGCAATCTCCTTTTTCTGAGGTTTCTGATCCGTAAAAAGCGCCAGAAACTGCTGGGTGCTGTCGGATGCTACCGTAATGCCGTTAAACAGCAATTCATCCTTCTTTATGATCAGGTCGAGTCCGCTCCAGTCGGCAAAATTTGAAAACTTCAGAAGATCGGGGAGATTGTCTTCGCGGGTTATCCTGGAAAGAACCAGTGAAAAGAACCTGTAGTTGATAAAAATGTTGGCATCTGCTTTTTTCCCCGCAGAGGCCTGAACTTTGCGAAACCCTGAAGAGGTGGCCATGGGCGTGTTGAGCGAGAGGCGGTCGATGGCCCGTTTGACGAGGTCGGCATGGAAACTGCCCATGAAAACCCCCTTCAGCACCGCGAAGTAAAATGCTTCGTGGGTACCTCCCGACTGAATGCGATGCAACCTTGTTGTAGAGTATGGTGTTTCGGATAGGATTGCCTTGCCGGAAATTATTTCATTGATGAAGTCAAGAATGTAGGATTCGGGGTCTCTTCCTGAAACAGAAGTGAGATACAAAGCTCCGAAATTGTTACGGCCGCTCAGGGTTATTGCAACACACACATTGTAATGCCTGAATATTTTGCTGATTTTCTCATTTTTCCGGCTGGCAGAATCTACGTAATGAAGTTCATTTTTTACTGTATTGATGCCGGGGAAACGGGATAAGGCCCGCCAGAGCAGGTTCGACCGGTTAAGATCTTCGAGCAGGCTGCCGGCTTTATTCAGCTGGATGATCAGGGCGGTGTTGCCAGGTATGGCATTGAAAGGAGACTCTCCAGGGCGCTGAAATTTAGCGTAGAGGGTGTAGCCAAGCCATGAAAAACCTGCTAACGCAATAAGTACTGCAATTCCAACCAGGACACTTCTGAAATTTCTCATCGATGGTTTTCCTTGGAAAAAACCATGACAAAGGTAGGGTGAAGAAATAAACTCTGGGAAAAAAGTTATCAATAGGGCAGGGGGGGATTGTTAATTGCGCGGTGCAATATGCTCCGGCGCGCAACAATTTTTACCTAAACAAATTCCTTGCCTTTTAATCGTAAATCAGCAATCGTCCAATCCGAAATTCAATCAGATCATCCATTTACGCCCTCCATCCAGCCTGTCCCGCCTTATGGATTGATCGTTATCGGTAAAGTGTACGTTGCCGAACAACCCGTTGCGGGGTTGGTTTCAGTCACTTTTACATACCCGGGGTTGATGATCCCGCACGGGAAATCCCAGGTAAGCGTCAGGCAATTTCTGTTCGGGAAGCATAACTCCGGGTTTCCGTGGCTTGCATTCCAGGTATAGGTATCCCCTGAAACGTAAGGTGTCGAGTAGGTGACGACCTGCCCCAGGGTCACCGTTGTGGCCCCTGAAATGACCGTTGCAGGTGCGGGTTTGACCGTGACATTTTCAATGCCGGGGTCGACGGCTGCACAGAACGGCGAGCTGCCCTCGGTGTATTTTACGCTTACCGACTGGGCTTCCGCTGAGTTCCACAACACGGAGACTGTGTGGTCGGTCGAGGTTCCACCGGAGGTGATAGACCCGCCTGCTGAAATGATCCAGACATAGTTTGTCTTGCCATCGGCAGTGGTATACATGCTGGCTGTATTCTGGCATGGATTGGCTTCGCCGGTTACAACTGGCCACCATTGGGCGGGCTGTGTTACTGTGGCACTTGACGTAGCCGTGCAGGAATGGGCATCAGTAACGGTGACATAATATGTCCCAATTGCAAGTCCTGTTGCAGTGGAGGTTGTTTGCACCGGGCTGGTTGACCAGGCATAGGTATAAGGAGAGGTCCCGCTGATAACCGAAACGGTGACGGAACCATTGGAACCTCCTATGCAACTGACGTTTGTGAGCACCCCGGCGTTGGCCGAAGTATTACATTCCAGTCCGTGTGTCAAATCCCCGATGGTCCACCTTGAAAAACCGGAAATACTGCCCAGAGTGACCTGGTTGGCTGCCACGTCAACTGTTCCGCCCATCATGGTCCATGTTGTGTTGTTGGTCGACCTGTACAATTTGAAATTGCTTTCTGTCAGACCATTAAACTCAGCATCGTTGTATTTGAAGACCAAGGTAGCATTCAGGCCGGTGTTAGTTGTGGGACTTATGTCATAATATCTCTGAATGCTTTGGTTTCCATTTCCCGACTGAATCGCATGACCCCGTGTGATCACAGTACTTCCCATATTGGCGGATGTTGTCATAACAGCTCCCAGTCCACCCACATTCTGTGCCGAGATATTGCTAAGAGTCCTGTTGGTGGTTATGGTACCGGAGGTTCCGAACAATCGGGAGCTGCCTTCGTCAAGCAAACCTGAGCTTCCAAGGGCAATCACTTTGCCGTTTAAGTCGAGATCGCGCTCAAGCAGCAGGTTCCCGTTTACAATGAGGTTGGAACCCAGAGTCGGGTTGGAACCCGATGAAAGCATCAGGTGATTTACAGTGGGGGTTCCGTTAATCGTGTTTTCAAAACTGAGATTGTTCCATTTGTACAGGCCCACGTTATCGGTCGAGACCGGAGCCGTGGATGACCCCCAGTTGGAAGCCGCACTCCAGGTACTGCTTTCGCTTCCAATCCATGTATTGAAGGCTGAAGAAGATACCCAGTCTGTTGCCGCGTCCATATTCGTCAGCGTACCGTTCAATGCATTATTGCTATTATCGTAAAGGGTGTTTCCATCCCTGTAATCCATCCTGTAATAAGCCAGTAAACCCGTTTCATTTCCGGCAAGGGTGTTCATCATGTTTTCCCTTATCTGATCGGCGGTTCGGGCAATATTCCATATGCGCACTTCATCAATGAGCCCGTTAAAAGGGCCCTCGATACCTGCGCCGACCGGCTTAACGCCTACCCCCCTGTTTTCAGCATTTCCTCCGGATGAACTGTTTACAACGGTTGAAGCATCCGGAATTCCGTTTATATACAAATGTACATTCCCTGAACCATCACGGGTTGCAGCTAAATGCACCCATTGATTGGTGGGAATTGAGGTTGTGGAAATCACTTCAGTACCCCAACCTGAACCATCTCCGAAATTGCAAGCCATTTTATAGATGCTACTGCCCTGATTTCTGATTGCAAAGGATACTACCTTTTCTTTGGAACACATTTCCGAATAGGTTTGGACCGGCCCTCTCCAGTAAACCCATGCCTCGGTAGTATAAGTTGTAAAACTTTCGAGAACATCACCAAGGTTAACATAATCATCTGTTCCGTCAAAATCCAGGGCCATCCCCGGTCCGGCAAAACAACCCGAAGCCTGCCATACCGGCCCGTTGGTCAGGGTCCCGGTGTTACTGTTCCCGCTGTTATCGGTAAGTGATGTTCCGGTGCCGTCGCTCATTTTGTAACAGGCTACCAAATTGAGATTTGTTCCAATTTCCCTGTGCATATTGGCCTTGATTTCCGCTTCTGTACGTGTGGTGTTCCAAATTCTCACTTCATCAATCTTGCCGTCAAAATACTCATTTGGCCATCCGGCATCGTTAAAACAAATGTAAAGCGGTAAACCGGTAGTAACATTACTGATTCCGATACCTGTCGCTCCTTTATAAACGCCGTTAACATAGACGTAACAATTGGTTGTACCAAGTTGTATGGCAACGTGAATCCAGACGTCAGGAGTGATGGCGCCAACCGATACGGCCCGGTAATCGCCTATTTTGGCGATACCGATGGTTCCGGTGCTTTGATTAATATGTGCGCTCCATCTTATGTTGGTGGAAGTGGTTCGCATGGATAGAAAACATTTGTTATTTGAAGATGCGCCTGGCGCTATCCAGGCTTCGATGGTCCCGGTATTAAAGTCGAGACTGGCATTCGCCGGTATGTTAACATGATCATCTGTTCCGTCAAACTTCAGTGCATAAGTTCCCTGTTGGGCATAAACGAAAAATGTCGGAAAAACACAAAGAAAGAGTGCGGAAATCAATGATAAGCGGAAGTAAGTAAATTGTCTCATACTGAAAGTTTTTTTGCTGATTCATTAACCGGACAGGCCGGTTAAACTGACCGCCTTCCGCCGATCTTGAATGACCACCTTAACCTATTAACAGTTAACATACAAGGGTGATCAGTTTACTCCGGCGAAGACTGGTTAATGTGAGCGTTTTGTCCGGGTTATACATAAAACGGGATAAAATCCTACATTTTTGCAATCATCATTTTACAATTCACACCGTTTGCATTATGGAAATTATTATTTCGAGCCTTTCATCACACCGTATTTTTCACCCATGAGTATATGTTGATACGATTGGCCGCTACCTCCACCTGCCGGTTCCAGCATAAACCCGGCTTTCTGTTGAAATATCATTACAATATCGGAACCTCCAAACAGGAAGCATCCCATCATATCACCCTTCTTTATGATGGTCCCTGTATGAATATTATCCTCAAATTTCACAGAACATATCTGCGACATGCCTATGGGAAGTATGGCCACCAAACCAAAATCCTGCGTATCAATAATGACACAGCCTCTTGTTTCAATAGCTTGCCAACTGGGAACTGTAC
>JBAXDH010000142.1:0-8532 GCA_037141055.1 bacterium
GGTCGTTCGGAGGAACAAAAGTAAAATTATTTCAGATAAAATCTGGATATTTGCTTGAGAAACTGAAAATTCAATATTGCCTGCCGAAGTCCTGCTTTTGACAGTCGTACCAACCTGAACAGTTAATGAACGAATCCTTTGTGTCCTTCGTACATTCCTCCGCGTCCTTTGCGGTTAAAATTATTTACCGCGAAGCACACAAAGTTTCCACAAAGTGCACAACGAAGGTGATAACCTTTCTTTTGCTATTCACGGTGTTCAATGGACAATGTTTTTCACAGATTTCAGCAGGCAGCAACGACACCATCAATCCAGGTGTGCCTGTCACTCTTACTGCCTCCTACGGACTGATCGCCAACGGAGTTACTGCCGATGATGACGGAGTCGAAGGGCCGTTTCCCATCGGGTTTGATTTCACTTTCTACGGTGATAAATATTCCAGTTTCTACATCGGGGCCAACGGATGGATCAGCTTCAGCCCCGACAAGCAGGCCAATGCCCGCAATGCTTTTACCGTTCCGGGTACTGCGGCCTCCACCTTCAACCCGAAAATCTGCATTCTCGGGCCTTTTCAGGATTTCAATCCCATTGCTGCCGGCGGCCCGTATATTTTTTACAAAACAATCGGCGAGCAGCCGCAGCGCAAGCTGGTTGTGATGTGGTGTGAGACCCCGATGCGCTGGTGCGAGCAGGAATCAGTCACCTTCCAGATCGTGTTGTATGAAGGTGCAAGCCTGCAGGAGAACATCATCGAAAATCATATTTATTCCAAACCATCCTGTTTTAATTACGATACCAACCGCGCAACGCTCGGCATCCAGAATGCCTATAAAATACTGGGCATTGCCGTTCCGGGAAGAAATGCCACCTCCTGGTCGGTGGATTCGAAAAAACCGGAAGGATGGAGGTACACGCCGATAGACCAGGATACTTACCGCGTGGATGCAGTCCCTTTCAATCTCCAGCCGATCACTCCCGGCAACAAGATCTTGTACAGGTGGTATTCCGGGTCGGAGATCATTTCAGAACAACCATCAGTTGTCGTCACACCCCTGGAAACGACAACCTACACGGCATACTGCAGTTTGTGCAACGGGCAGGAATTCACCGATGATATGACGGTTTATGTAATTCCATACATCCCGAATGCATTTACACCAAACGGCGACGGGCTGAACGACGATTTCCGGATACTCGGGCTGCCGCCGGAGAACATCACACAGTTCAACATGCAGATTTTCAACCGGTGGGGACAAATCGTGTTTTCTTCCAGCGATATCCTGATCGGTTGGGACGGGAAGCTGAACGGGGCAGTGTGCCCGGAAGGTGACTACACATGGGTGATTTTTTATGAATACGATAAAAAAACCAGGACAAGCAATAAAGGGATACTCACGCTGCTGCGCTGACAGGATGCCTTATTTATGCCGGGATATGCTTTGCACTTCCTGATAATCAGGTTACGATGAAGAAAATTTGGTGTTTATTTTTGTTCTTCTCAGCCATTGCTGCATTCTGTGCTGCTCAGAATGCAGACTTCTCGGTTCCTGATACAATTTGCCAGGGGAAACCGGTCATAATCACAAATGTACTTCCCGTGGCAGCGGCGTCTTACAAATGGAGCTTTTGCAGTGGAAACGCAGCATATGAGCCTGATGGTACAAACATGGGCAACCCCAACCAGGTATTGAATGCACCCCGGTATATTTCCCTTGTCAAGGACAGCATTTTTTATTACACCTTCACTACCAGTACCGGAAATGCCTGTGTGGTGAGGTGTTACTATGGTCCGAAGTTAACACAAACACCGCTGATAACCACAAACCTCGGGAACTTTGGAGTCCTTACAAACAAGGTCACCGGCATTGTGGTTATAAAGGATAAGGGGACATGGTACGGGTTTGTGGCCAACGAAGACAAACTTATCAGGTTGGTTTTCGGGAATTCGCCGTCCAATACTCCGACTTTCCAGGTCACAACCCTGACGAATGTCACTGCAGCTTCCGGACTGGCAATCGAGCAGCAGGGAGCATTCTGGGTGGGAATCGGCACCGACATGGATGGGAGCAACCTCTTTCGTCTTGATTTCGGGCAAAACCTTGGAAACGATCCCCAGGTGGTCAACCTTGGAAATCCCGCACAGCTGAATGCACCTGCAAGCCTTGCCCTTGCCGAAGAAAACAGTCAATGGTATGCTTTCGTCTGCAATACAGGGAACAGTACACTGAGCAGGATTGAATTCGGTGCCTCCCTGCTGAACGCCAATCCTGCCGGAAGTGTGTTAAACAGTGTTACCGGGCTTGATCTCAATGCAGGAATAACCCTGATCAACGACTGCGGCGGCTACAATGGCATCGTGACCAATTGCGTTCAGGTAGCTGATCTTTGTATTATTCACCTTGTTTTCAGCCAGGGCCTTGGAGGAAAAGTTATCGGGTACAATATTGGCAACAGCGGCATATTGAACAAACCATACGGAATATCAGATTTTGTAAGACAGGGAGATACTTTATACGGTTATGCGGCAAATTACGGCAGTTCAAGCATCACGCGCATGTTCTTCCCCTCCTGCTCGGGAGCATCCCTGCCATTTTACACAGGTTTTGATCCACCGCCGGTTACATATCCGGAACCTGGTAATTATAACATTTTACTGACTGTAAATGATGGAGGCTCCAACCCGTCCTTAAAATGCAGGAACATCGTGGTAGTCCCGAAGCCGGGAATTTCACTGGGACCGGACCGCAATTTATGTGATGGGATGACGACATTGCTTGATGCGGGTGCCGGTGACAGTGTATATGCATGGTCAACAGGTGCTGTTACACGGACCATTTCTGTTGATTCTTCGGGGACTTACTGGGTTCACGCGATCAACTACTGGAACTGTGATGCGTATGATACCATAAAAGTCACGGTGAACAAAACTGCCGCAGCGACCATCGATACCACGATATGCAGGGGCCTGTCCTATTATGCCCAGCATGCCTTGCAAACCACTGCAGGTGTTTACCGCGATACCCTTCGGCTGACAACCGGCTGCGACAGCATTGTCACGACCAACCTGCTTGTTGAAGATTGTCCGCTGCTTATATGGTTTCCGAATGCATTTACCCCGAACGGCGATGGGCTGAATGATGTTTTCAGGCCTGTAGGGAAAGATATTATCAGGTATAATATGCAGATTTTCGACCGCTGGGGTGCACTGATCTTTGAATCCAATGATTTCAATGTGGGGTGGGACGGGTATGTCAAAGGCCGGAAATCAGCACCGGACGTGTATACCTTCAATGTTACGTTTGAAAGCAGGCAGTTTCCGGGGGTTGTCCACCGGGAAGCCGGAACGTTTACTTTGTCAGAATAATCGTTATTGTTAAGCTAAACCATAAAGTTTCCGTATGAAGCATTCCTTACGTTGTCTCTGTCTCTGCCTCTGCCTCATCATGCCGGGATTTCAAAACCTTGGAGCCCAGTCAACCCTGAGTTTGCCGGATGTTTCATCGCGGATTCCGGGCGTGTCTTTCCGCACCACTGAAACTGCCGATCCCGCATCGCGCATCCCGGATCCCGCCTCCCGCATCCCTGATCCCGACTCCCGCATGCAAAGGTGGCGCGATGCCCGTTTCGGCATGTTCATCCACTGGGGCCTTTATGCTGTTCCGGCGGGCGAGTGGAATGGAAAAACAGGTTATGGAGAATGGATCAGGACTTCGGCGGAAATTCCGCTGGAAGTGTATGATAAATTCCGGCCAAAATTCAACCCGGTTCAGTTTGATGCCGATGCCTGGGTGAAAATGGCCCGGGATGCCGGCATGAAATATATCGTGATTACTTCCAAACATCACGACGGGTTCTGCATGTTCGATACGAAGCTGACCGATTTCAACATCATGTCCACCCCGTTCAGGCGCGACCCGATGAAGGAACTTGCCGCTGCCTGCAAAAAATACGGATTGAAATTCTGCTTTTACCATTCCATCATGGACTGGCATCATCCCGATTACCTGCCACGCCGCGAGTGGGAAAAAGACAGGTCGGCCGAAGGTGCCGATTTCGACCGGTATGTTGCATACATGAAAGCGCAGCTGAAGGAATTGCTGACCAATTACGGCGACATCGGCGTTCTGTGGTTCGATGGTGAATGGGAAAATACCTGGAATGAAAAGCACGGGAAGGAGATCTACGACTATGTAAGAAGCCTGCAACCCGGGATACTCGTCAACAACAGGGTGGGAGCCGGCCGCCTCGACATGGAGGGGTTGACAAAAGAGGGTGCTTTCGGCGGTGATTTCGGAACCCCGGAGCAGCAGATCCCGGCAACCGGGCTGCCCGGTGTGGATTGGGAAACCTGCATGACCATGAACGAACACTGGGGGTTTAACAAGGCAGATAAGAATTTCAAATCCGCGAAAGAGATCATCCGCATGCTGGCAGACATTTCATCCAAGGGCGGCAATTACCTGCTGAATGTGGGGCCAACGGCCGAAGGGCTCATTCCGCCGGAAAGCATCGAACGGCTTGCTACGGTCGGGAGATGGATGAAGGTGAACAGTGAAGCGGTTTATGGCAGCCATGCCAGCCCGTTTACGCAGTTACCCTGGGGCCGCTGCACTCAAAAATCATCGGAAAGGGGCGCCGTGCTTTACCTGCATGTGTTCGATTGGCCCTCCGGCCGGAAACTGATACTTCCTGGCGTTCTGAACATGCCGGAAGGTGCATATCTGCTGGCAGATGCAGGTAAAAAACCTTTGAAAATCAAACGGAAGAAGGACGCCCTGGTGATCTCGCTTCCACGTTTTGCCCCTGATACAATCAACAGCGTCATTGTTTTAAGGCTGGAAGGCAAGCTCGATCAAACCAACCCTCCTGAATTCAAAACCGACTTTGAGGCTTTCGTCGATTCCATCGCTATCCCCATCACCACCGACCGTGAGAATGTTGAAATACGGTACAACATCGGAAAAGCCAAACCTGATGCGGGTTCACGCTTATACACCGGTCCGGTCCGTCTTACTTCCACCACAACCCTGACTGCCGGCTGTTTCCGTGATGGAAAGCCTGTGAGCGGAATCATCACCAGGGAATTTAAGAAGGTAATCCCGTTAAAGGCGGTAGATCCGCTCCTTCTCCCTGCAAGCGTTTTATCAGCGGGAGTGAACTACCGCTATTATGAAGGTTCATGGGACAGTCTGCCCGATTACTCCAGATTAAAACCGGTGAAAGAAGGCATCGTCCCCGATTTTGTATTCACGCCACGCAGCCAGGAGGAACTTTTCAGCTTTGAATACAGCGGCTATATCGACATTCCGCATTCGGCCGTGTATATTTTTTCAACCAGTTCCGACGATGGCAGCCGTTTATGGATCGACGGACAGCCGGTGGTGAACAACGACGGGCTGCATGGCATGGCGGAAAAATCAGGGTCCATTCCGCTGGCCAGGGGGCACCATAAAATCAGGGTTGCATTTTTCGAGCGGACCGGCAGTGACAACCTGGTTGTATTCGTGAAAAGCCAGCAGCAGCCAAAGCAGGTGTTGCCTAAAGAGTGGCTGATTCATTGAGATTTCCCGCGACATACCCCGGAAAGTAAATACGGGAAATTGTAAAAACATACAATTCATACCTGATGAGAAAGTTTTTATTCATGGCGGCTTTGCTGGGTTCACTGGCTGCCGTTTCACAACATCCCGGCAACTGGGCCGGTCATTTTTATAAAGGATACAGCAATTCAATCAAAGGAGGAGGGTTTCAGTATCACTCTCCGCAGCCGGATGTGACCTCTTCTCTTCTCCTCAGGTCGATCGATTCCGTACAATACATCGAATGGGAAACGGAAACCATCCCTGGCGGGGTAAATGATTCTGCAGTTAACCTCGTGTGGATGTTCGGCATCGATGCCAATACCGACAGCCACCGGTTTAAATTGTTTGTAAACGGAAAATACTGCCTCACCTTTGCCAACCCTCTTTCTTCGGAGATGGAACCGTGGAAGGTGGCGGGAATCGACGGATCTTCTCTTTTATTCAGAACGGTCATCCTCGACAAATACGCCGACCCCATGGGATATGCGGTGCTCCGCCTGCCTGCCGGCATGATTGAAAAAGGGAGGAAACAGCGGATTCGCATCGTGGGAGAATCGAAAGAAAGCCGCACGTGGTACATGACTTTCGAAGCAGGCGTGGAGGAAAAGCTGGTCGTCAGGCAGGTGCCCGCCCTCGTAAGGGGTGACCATGGCAATTCCATGCCTGTGTTATTCCAGTTTGTTCACCTGGGCGAACCGGTAAGGGGAACAATCCTTATTCCTGGAATTCCGGAAACTTCGTTCACCCTTGAAACCGGCTTCAATGAAGTAAAAGTCATGTTCCCCGAAGCAACACCTCCAACTGAATATACCGCCACGATTACAATTTCCGGAGAAAAGCCATATTCCAAAAAGTTCACCATTTCACCATTTCGCCATTTCACCATATATCTGGTCCAGCATACCCACACCGACATCGGCTACACCCGCCCTCAAACGGAAATCCTTCCCGATCACCTGCGGTACATTGATTATGCGCTCGACTTTTGCGATCAAACCGATTCGTTGCCCGACGATGCACGATTCAGATGGACATGCGAGACTTCCTGGGCTGTTCGGGAATACCTCAGAACGAGGCCGGCATCGCAGCTGGAACGCCTCAGAAAGCGGGTGAGCGAAGGCAGGATCGAGCTGACCGGCCTGTTTCTGAACAGTTCGGACCTGGCTGATGAAACCATGGTGGCAGCTACCCTTCAGCCTGTCAGGGAATTTCGCAATCAAGGCTTTCCGTTGAGGGCTGCCATGCAAAGCGACATCAACGGGATCCCATGGTGCCTGGCCGATTACCTTTCCGGTGCCGGGATAGAATATCTGAACATGGCCCAGAATACCACCAGGGCGGATAAACCCTTCGACAACCCCACCACTTTCTGGTGGGTCTCCCCGTCGGGCAGCCGCATTCTCGTAAACCGCCCCGAACACTACATGTGGGGCAACAGCCTCGGCATCCTCAGCAGGAGTGAAACGTTCGGCGGGGAACTCTTCAGGCATCTCCAGGAGATCACGGAAAAAGGGTACCCGTTCGATCATTATGCCATCCAGTTCAGCGGATACCTTACCGATAACTCGCCGCCGTCGACAACGGCCTGCAAACTGGTGGAGGAATGGAATAAAACATATGCCTGGCCTAAGCTGCGGCTGGCCACCATATCGGAATTCATGGATTACATGAAACAGAATCACGCGGATGAATTGCCCGTTGTTCGCGGCGCATGGCCCGACTGGTGGATGGACGGATTCGGATCCGCCGCCATCCAAACGGCGTATGCCCGTACAGCTCATGCCGATTATATTGCAAACCAGGGATTGATGTCCATGACAGCTATCATGGGTGTTCCGCAAAACAAACAGATAACCGAACTGCAGGCCCAGGTTACCGATGATATTGCATTTTATGATGAGCACACATTCGGGGCGGCCGAAAGTATTACCGATCCGCTGTGCGAAAACAGCGTGGTGCAACTTGGGGAAAAGGAATCGTACGTATGGAGCGCGGTAAAGAAAAACCGGATCCTGCGCGAAGAGGTGATGGGTCAGGTTCAGCAGTTTATTCCCCGGTCGGGTTTTCCGACCATAGCGGTTTTTAATACCCTGAACTGGCGCCGGTCCGGGGATGTGATGGTCTACATTGATCACCAGTTGCTTCCAAAGGATAAGGAATTCAGGATTCTGGATGCCGGCAACCAGGTCATGGCAATGCAGGTCGTAACGACCCGCGAGGAGGGAACCTGGTGGACGCTGCATGTAAAAGATGTCCCGCCATTGGGGTACGCTGTATACCGCATCGCGGTTGACTGGGAAACAAAGGACCTGCAGAAAGATATTCCGTTCAGCGGTGTCCTGGAAAATGAATTCTACCGGCTGACGGTTGATGCGGAATCCGGAAAAATCACGGGGCTGTATGACAAAGCCTGGAAAAAAGAATTATTGGACAAAAGCGCAGCATACTCCATGGGTGAATTTATTTACGAGCGCCTTGGGAAAAACCGCGGGCAGCTTGAGCAGCGCAGGCTGGATGAATTCACCAGGAAAACATGGCAGGGATTGAAGGTGAGCGGCATTCATCCCGGGCCGGTCTGGAAGAGCATCACCCTGTCGGGCCAAATGGAAGGATGTGCCGATCCATCCGGAATCCGTTGCGAGATCAGGCTGTACAATCTTGAGAAAAAGCTGGAATTTTGCTATTCGATGAAGAAGCTGGCCGTGACGGATCCGGAAGGCGTATATATCGCTTTCCCCTTCAAACTGGAGGGAAGTCATCATGTTGCCGAAGTCGCCGGGGGAACGATGATCCCCGGGAAAGAACAGCTGGAAGGATCTGCCTCTGACTGGTGCGGAATCCAGGATTTTGTTTCATTGCGCAACGACAGCGGGCAGATTGTCTTTGTTTCACCGGAGATACCCCTGGTTCAGCTGGGTGAAATCAACCTGGGAAAATTCAGGAGGGTTGG